>NZ_JBWKXO010000011.1:0-185691 GCF_059423025.1 Pseudomonas sp. GW704-F2
CCCCTGGCCCTAACCCTAGGCCTAGACCTGACCCTGGCCCTGGCATCGCGGGGTTGGCAAATGCGCCGGTGGACGGTAACAGCAGAACACTTGCCGCGATCAGCAAGCACTGGCCAAGCAAGCGTGGCTTGTTCATTTCAGCTCATCTCAATGTCGTGGGTTCAATCCGAGCATAGGAGCCCGCCTGGCGGGCGATCTGATCCACGTCAGAAAACCGAGACACCGGTCAACCGCTGGATCAACGGTAGCCCTGCCTGGGGCATCAGCCTATCCAATGGATCTCTGGGGTCTTATGCACGATGGGCGCGGGCACAGACTTCGGGTGCCCCACGATAATCGGTGCCACGGGTATCCACTCGGCGGGCAGGCCGAGCGCCTGCTTACCCTGCGGCGTATTCAGAAAGCCCTGGGCGAAACCGATCCAGCACGTCCCGAGCCCCTCGGCATACGCCGCGAGCATCAGGTTCTCGGCCGCCAGGGCACAGTCTTCGACAATGCACTGATTGGGCCCGTTGCCCGAGATCAGCACCAGGACCGGCGCGTGGTAGAAAATCTGAAAACTGTCCTCGCTGAGCAACGCTTGGAAGTGGCTGGAGTGCGTTCCGGCGGGCGTGGTGGCGAGCATCCAGGCCCTGGCTTCGCGGGAAACCCGCTCCAGCAGCGCCTGGTCGCGGATCACCGTGAACGTCCACGGTTGTTGGTTCATCGCGCTGGGCGCCTGGGCGGCGGCATCGATCAAGCGACAAATGAGTTTTTCATCGAGCGGTTCTGGCGTGTAGTCACGTGTCGAGCGCCGGCCGGCGATTGCCTTGGTTACGTTCATGGGTGCATGCCTCCATCAGGGCGATTCAAATCGAAGCAAGGCGCGAGCAGGCGCTCAACCTTCAGGGAACGACGGTTGGGCTGGCGGTTCTTTTTCTGGGATATCGGTAATGGTCGCTTCGGTCAGCAGCAGGATACTGGCCACGGAAACCGCATTTTCCAGGGCAATACGCACGACTTTGGTCGGATCGATGATGCCGGCTTCGTACATGTCGACATAAGTATTGGCGGACGCATCAAAGCCAATGTTGCCCGGCTCCGCCAGCATGCGCGCAACGACCACGCCGGCGTCCACCGCCGAGTTTTCCGCAATGCGCCGCGCCGGTGCTTCCAGTGCCCGGCGCAGTATCTGCAGGCCGGTGCGGACATCGCCCTCCTGCCGGGCTTCCTCGGCGGCGATCAGCGGCACCGCTTTGAGCAGCGCGAGGCCGCCGCCGGGGACAATCCCTTCGGTGATCGCCGCGCGGGTCGCCGAGATCGCGTCATCCAGGGCGTCCTTGCGCGCTTTCATTTCGGCTTCGGACGGCGCGCCGACCCGGATCACCGCGACGCCGCCGGACAGCCTGGCCAGCCGCTCCTGCAGCTTTTCACGGTCGTAATCGCTGGTGGTAGCCGCCATTTGCCCGCGGATCTGCTGCAGGCGTGCGTCGATCGCGGCGCGTGTACCGGCGCCGCCGATCAGCGAAGTGCTGTCCTTCGACACCACCACTCGATGGGCCCGCCCCAACTGCTGCAGGTCGACCTGTTCGAGGCTGATCCCCAGTTCGTTGGAGACCACCGTGGCGCCGGTCAATACGGCCATGTCCTGCAGCATGTCCTTGCGCCGGTCGCCAAAGCCCGGGGCCTTGATCGCCACAGCCTTGAGCACGCCGCGGATGTGGTTGACCACCAGCGTGGTCAACGCTTCGCCTTCGATGTCATCTGCGATCAACACCAGGGGCTGACCGCTTTTGGCGACCTGTTCCAACAACGGCAGCAAGTCTTTGAGTACGCCGATCTTGTGGTCACAGAGCAGCAGGCAGGCATCGTCGAGTTCGACCTGCATTTTCTCGGTGTCGGTGACGAAATAAGGTGAGACATAACCCCGGTCAAAGCGCATGCCCTCCATGACCTCGACCACCGTTTCGGTGGTCTTGGACTCTTCGACGCTGACCACGCCTTCAACGCCGACCTTCTCCAGCGCGTCGGCCACCAGTTGACCGATGACCGCGTCGTTATGCGCCGACAGCGTCGCCACCTGGGCTTTTTCCTTGGGAGTGCTGACGGGACGGGACTGCGCCGCCAGCGACTCGACGACCAGCTGCAGGCCCCGATCCAGGCCGCGCTTGAGATCGATCGCGCTGGCCCCCGCGACCACGTTGCGGATGCCATCGGCCAGGATCGCATGGGCCAGCACCGTTGACGTACTGGTCCCGTCGCCGACCGCGTCACCCGTGCGTTCCGCGGCCTGGCGCAGCATTTGCGCGCCGAGGTTCTCCTCGGGGTCCTGCAGGTCAATGCGTTTGGCAATCGTGACGCCATCGTTGCAGACCGTCGGGTTGCCCCACTTGTTCTGCATCAACACCGACTTGGACTTCGGCCCCAGCGTCACGCGCACCGCGTCCGCCAATTGGGTGGCGCCGCTGAGGATCTTCTCGCGGGCAGCCGCGCGAAACACGATTTTACTGTGAGCCATCAGGGTGCTCTCCTCTCACGTCGACGGAACTTGCATGCTTCTCTGAAGTGCCTGCGGCGAGGTTGACTTTTATCAACAAACTCACACCCCTTGCCGACGCCAGCCGCGACGCTTGCACCGGCGGTCGCCGGGCGCTCTGCGAGTTGACAAAAATCAACCCGCTCGGGCGGAAACAGCGTCCAAATCAACCTGTGAAATCCACCCGATCGTCAACACGTGGGTTTGCCCCTCTCGATGCGTCAGGAGAAACACCATGGACAAGTATCAGCAGAGTCAGAAAAACAAGCTGTTCAAAACGCCGCCCCATGATCCCTATTGCTTGCCGCGGGTTGAAGGTTCGGCGGTGTGCCCGCAGTGCGACGCGGTGTATCAGGCCGGGAACTGGACCTGGAACCGACCTGAAAACGCGGTGGTGCATGACGCGCAAACCGTCACCTGCCCGGCCTGCCGCCGCATCGCGGACAACATGCCGGCCGGCACCCTGATGCTATCGGGCGGCTTCTTGCAAAAGCACCATGATGAAATCATCCACCTGATCGAAAACACCGAAAAAACCGAAATGGCCGAGCATGCGCTGGAGCGCATCATGCGCGTGACGGAGGTGGCGGACGACCTGATGGTGACCACCACCGGTATTCATCTGGCCAATCGCCTGGCGCATGCACTGGAAGGCGCATTCAAAGGCAAGGCGCAGTACCGCTACGGTGATAGTCAATACGGCGTGAACGTCACGTGGGCACGTAACGAGTAACCCCTCACGCCCCGCTACGGCGCAGCGCGAGCGCGGCTCAACCGCTGGCGACGGTAAAAGAGCCGCTTGACCCATTCCGCCGCGCCCATGTAGGCCAGGCTGATTGCCAGCACTGTCAGCAGGATCGGCAGTGGCAAGGGCACCAGGCCGAACCAGGACGCGATCGGGCTGTAAGGTAGCCCGACGGCCAGCAGGCCGATGGCCGCGGCGCTGAGCAACAGCAGTGTGGCCGGGCGGCTTTGGTAGAACGGGCGGTAGGTTCGCACGATGAAGATTGTCAGCAGTTGGGTCAGCAGCGATTCGACGAACCAGCCGCTGCGAAACACTTCCGGGCCCTTTTCCGCCAGCAGGTACAGGGCCGCGAACGTGAGCACATCGAACAGCGAACTGACCAGCCCGAACACCACCATGAAGTTGCGGATTTCCCTGATGTTCCAGCGGTGCGGGGTGTTTTCCCATTCGCGGTCGACGTTGTCGCTGGCGATCCCCATGGAGGGGATATCGGACAGGAAGTTGTTGAGCAGTATCTGCTTGGCCAGCATCGGCAGGAACGGCAATACCAACGACGCCAGGGCCATGCTGATCATGTTGCCGAAATTGGCGCTGGAGACGATGGAAATGTACTTCAAGGTATTGGCAAAGGTATGCCGGCCCTCTTCGATGCCTTCGCGCAACACGTCGAGGTTGTGCTCCAGCAACACGAAGTCCGCGGCCTGCTTGGCCACGTCGGCGGCGTTATCCACCGAGATCCCGATATCGGCGACTTGCAGCGCCGGGGCATCGTTGATGCCATCGCCCATATAGCCGACAACGTGCCCGGTCTTCTGCAGGGCGCGGATGATGCGTTCTTTCTGGTTGGGGTCGACCTCGGCAAAGAGCGTCGTCAGTGGCGCCAGGTGCATCAATGCTTCGTCTTTCATGGCCGCCAGCTCGGCGCCGGTGATGATGCGCTCCACGGGCAGGCCCACGGCCATGCCGACATGGCGGGCGACCAGATGGCTGTCGCCACTGATGATCTTGACTTGCACACCCAGGCGCTCGAGGTTGGCGAGAGTGTCTTTCACCCCCGGCTCCGGCGGGTCGAAGAACAATAGAAAACCGCGGAAGGTCATGGCCTTTTCTTCATCCCGGCCGTAGTGCGGCTGGTCCGGCAAGACCCGCGTGGCCAGGCCCAAAACCCTGAAGCCCTGCTCGCTCCAGTCGGCGAAACGCTGCGCGATGGCGGCCCGCTCGGTGTCGCTCAGCGCCAGCAACTGTTCGCCGCGGCGCACCTGTGTGCAAACCTCGAGCACATTGTCCAGCGCCCCCTTGGTCACCATCAGCCGGGCGGCCTCAGGCGCATTCGCGACCACCACGCTCAGGCGCTTGCGCACGAAGTCATACGGCACTTCATCGAGCTTGCTCGCGCCGGGGCATGGCGCCAGGGTTTTGCCGGCCAGGGTGATCGCATCGTCCATGGCGTTGCGCATGCCGGTCTGCAGGCTGGAGTTGAACACTGCCAGTTGCAGGATCGTGGCATCGGCATTGCCCGCCAGATCCATGGCGCCGTCCAGCACCACGACACCGCGGGTCAGCGTACCGGTCTTGTCGGTACACAGGATGTCCATCGCCCCGAGGTTTTCAATCGCATTGAGGTGACGCACGATGACCCCTTTGGCGGCCATGCGTTGCGCGCCTTTGGCCAGCGTGATGCTCAGGATCGCCGGCAACAGTTCCGGCGACAGCCCGATGGACAACGCGATGGCAAACAACAGGGTGTCGAGCGCAGGACGATGCAGCAGGATATTGATGCCGAACACCACGATCGTGATCACCAGCATCACCCGCAACAGCAAGCTGCCGAAGCGACGCAGGCCGCGCTCGAACTCCGTCTCGGGCGGGCGCAGCGTCAGGGTCTTGGCAATGCGCCCGATCTCACTGTCCGAGGCGTAGCGCGTGACCAGCACCTCGGCGGTGCCGCTGCGCACCGAGGTGCCCATGAACACGCAATTATGCCGCTGTCCGAGCGTGGCATCGGCGGCGCAGTCGCCCGGCAATTTTTCCACCGGGAAGGTTTCGCCGGTCAGCAGGCCTTCACCGATGAAGCAATCGAGCGCCTGCAGGATCCGACCGTCGGCCGCGATCAGGCTGCCGGCGCTGAGTATCAGGATATCCCCCGGCACCACCTCGCTGGCGGCGATGTCCACGGCCTTGCCGTCGCGCCGTACCGTGGCGCGCAGCGCGATCTTGCTGCGCAGTTGCTCCACCGCCGTACTGGCGCGATTTTCATACCAGGCGCTGAGAACCGCGCTGATCAGCACGATGCAGCCGACAATCGCCGCATCTAGCCAATCCCCCACCACCACGGCGACCAGCGCGCCCACGATCAGGATCAGCACCAAGGGCGTCCGCATTTGCTCCAGCACCAACCGGGCCAGGCCGCGCGGTCGGTCTTTGGGCGTGGCCGGCGCGCTGCGCACCCGCGCGTTGGCGTCGGCCTCGCTCAAGCCCTGCGGCGTGCTGTGCAGGCTGCTGAACACCTGGCTGACTGGCGGGCTCCAATAATCGCCGGTTGCCACGCGGGCGGGCGGCTTGACGTTGGATCGCCATTCACGATGGGCCAACCAGAGGCCGGGCAGCATCGGCAACCAGAACGTCAGCCCGCGGAATAACAACGTGGCGGAAAGCGCCACCGCAATGTTCACCCCCACCCAATGCAGCGTGACGACCGCCGCCGCTTCGAAGGCGCCGAGCCCGCCCGGCACAATGCCGATACTGCGCAGCACGCTGGCCAGCATAAAACCGGCAAACAGCCCCAACGGCGGCGCGGACACACCCAGCGCGCGCACCAGCACCCACAATGTGGCGCTGTCGAGCACAATGATCACCAATTCCAGCAAGGTAATCCGCCAGAGTAACCCTTGGCTGCGCACCAGTTGCTTGTCGGCCCCGGTGAGCAATGACGCGATTCTGGCGACAATCGGAAAATGTCGCCCCGGCAAATGCTCGACCAGGCGCCGATTGCCGGCCAGCCTTGGCGTGACCACTGCCAGCAACAGGCTGACGGCAACGAACACCAGGCACGCCGTCACCACCGCAGGCGTGGCATGGCCCTGGAAGATCACCACCGGTAACGCCACGCCGACCGACACCGCATAGGCCAGGAAATACCCGGACAAATCCAGCACCAGGCTCGCCAGCACCAGCGGTTTTGCGAACCCGAGGCGGACGAAGGAGGCCACGACCGCAAAGGCGCCGCTGATGCCGGAGGACGGCAGGGCCTGATCGACAAACAGCTTCATCACGCTGAGTTTGCCTGCCTCCCAGAGTGAAAGCGGCTGCGTCCCGGCCCTGAGCACCACCCGAAAGACCTGCCCTTGCGCCATATACGTCAAGACTTGCAACGCCAGGGCGCCGACCAGCCACAGCGGCTCTGCCTGGGTCAGCAAGCGTGTGAAGGATTCGACGTCGGTGAATTGCAGCGCCACGCCGACCACTGTCGCAAACATCGCGGCGCCGAGCAGCCACGTCAGCCACAGCGCGGAACGGCTGTAATGCTGTTCCTCTTCAGGTACAGCCGGATCGATGAAACCAGCAGTGGGCGGTTTGACAGGCATGCCGTGCCCCTGAGCGAATCAGCAGAGAGTCCGATTCTGGCGCGGTCTGGGCGGGGCCGTTTGATCCAGGTCAACCTGCCCCTGGACGATCGGTTAGTCCGCATCACGCTTTCTGACCTTGATCAATACGCCTGCTGCGCATACCCCTCAGTGTGAACAAGGCCGTTCTTCGACCCCACTGTGCGCTGGAGCCCCCCATGCTAGCTAATCAACACACTGCGGCTCTGATTGCCGAGATGGATAAAGCCTCGCCCGCCGAGCATTGGCTGGAAAAACTGCACGACGGAACGCATGTGCTTATCCGTCCGTTGTCGACGCACGATCACCTGGGCCTGCTGCATTTTTTCCAGCGGTTGTCGCCGCTGTCACTGCGCTTCCGGTTTTTGGGCGCGGTGCCCCATGTCGATGCGAGCGCAATCGATACACTGCTGAGCGAGTCGGCGCAGATCAGCCGCGGCTACCTGGCCTTGATCCACCATGACGGCGAGTTGCAGGTAATCGGTGTCAGCCGCTACCGGCGTGCCACCGATCAGGACGAACAGTGCGACTGCGCGGTCGCCGTCGCCGACCCGTGGCTGCGCAAGGGCCTGGGCCGTTTATTGCTGGGGCATCTGATCGATGCCGCCAGGCGTGAGGGGTTTCACAAAATGTGCTCGACGGACCTGTCGACCGATTACCCGATTCATGGCTTGTACAAGCAATCGGGTTTTACCTCGGCCTATCTGGGCCGGGATTTTGATCGCATCGTTCACGAGCTGGAACTGTAGACGCGCACGCCGCCCGACCATTCACTGCGGTTCCAAGTGGTAGCGCGATTGCACCAGATGCGCGATCTGTTCCTGGGCATCCCGCAGCGGTACAGACGCATCGTTTTCAAGCAGACGGGTTTCGTTGGCCAGCACGTCGTCGCGGATCACCTCGCGAAACCAGTTGGAAAAGTCCCCGGCCTCGCGGTGTTGGCGGAACGCGGGATCGTCCAGGCGCGCAAGCGAAGACAAAAACTCCGCAAGGTTCGAGGCGCGCTGGTCAAGGCTGGGAAAGTAGAATGCATGCCAGGCGCCCACATCCCCGACCGCATACTTGCCGCTGTGGCGATGATGTTTCTGCTCGGGTTGCTGCTGCGCCATCAGCACCACGTCGCCGCCATGACGAATGTCCCACAGACAGAAATAGTCGGGCGCGGATGAGCGCGCCGGGAATTCGGGGCAGCGTCGCTGCGTATGCTGGGCGTAGCGTTGGACCAGTTCGCGGGCGGTGCTGCCCAGGGTCACCAGCACGTCTACCGCGTCCAGCAGCGACGGGCAGACCTGATCGAAGTTCAGGGCAACGATGATCGCCCCCATATTCGCCAGAAACCCCGGAGGCCACGCAGCGCAATGGGGCAGCATGTAGTGGGCCTCGTCCACGACCATCCAGTACGGGCGGCCGGTGCTGCTGCGTAGCTGCTGGATAAACGGCAGTAATTCGCCGAACAACTGCACGCGGGCGGCCGGGTCCAGAGCCAGGGTGCTAACCACCACGTTAAGCCGCGCCTGTAACAGGTGATGCAGCGACTCTTCGGTTGTCGGCGGAGTGGTCAGGCCACCGACCGTGACCGCACCGTCCAGCGACAGATAGTCGCCTTCCGGATCAATGATGCAGAAGCCCTGGTGGGCCTCGACCATGCGTTCTGTCAGCCAGGTCACGTAGCTCGACTTGCCGGAGCCTGAATTGCCGATTACCAGCAGCACCGATTCCGGCGGCAACCACACCTTGCGTGCATCGGCGGTTCGCCCCAGTTGCACGCCGATACGCTCGACCGGCACCAGCGCGGCGTCCTTTTGCAGCAGCATGTCTATCAGCTCGCAGACCCCGCGCCCGTGATCCTGGCTCAGGCAGATGTCCGCGCGGGCCTTGATTGAGTCGATCGCGTTGTTCACCGCCGCCGCACAACCGCAGATCGCGAGAAACGCGTGGTCATTTTCGGCGTCGCCCACGCCGACCACATTCAGTTCGCAGATGCCCAGCCTCAGCAACGCGGCACTCAGCCCCGAGGCCTTGTTCACCCCCGTCGGCAGCACCATGATCGCATCCTTGTTGAACGTCATCTGCAGCTCCAGGCCCAGCTCGCGAATCGAGCTGATCACCGCGTCCTCGAACGGATGCCAGGTGGCGATGACGGACCTACCGACGGACAAGGATGAAACCCCTTTGTCGCGCAGGCGCTCGACCAGTTCGGTGGAGGCCGAATCGGCGATGAGTTCCTCGGTGTCAGTGCGCGGGTCGTACAGGAGCGCGCCATTCTCCACGACCACCAGGTCAAACAGATCGAGCTGGGTAAAATGATGCTTGAGCGCCTGCAACTCCCTGCCGGTAATCAACAGCAACTTGCGACCGCTGGCCTTGAGGCTGGCAAGCGCTGTACAGACGTGTGCGGGAACATTGCCGTGTTCGGCAATGGTTCCGTCATAGTCGACCGCCAAGGCTAAGAAATGCATGTTCGCTCCATGACGGGTTGGGTTGTACAGGCCCGCGCTAAGAAGATGAAACCTTGCCATTGATTCCGGGCAGCGGCTCGCTGGGCAAAGGTTCCTTGTGCAGGTACTTTTCGAACCAATCGCCGGTCAGCCTGGCTACGTCCGCCAGGGTGCCCGGCTCTTTGAAAAGGTGCGTCGCGCCTTTGACGACCTCCAGGCTTTGCGTGCAGTGCAACGCCCGACTGGTCCGCACATTCAAGCGCAGGATCATCGGGTCTTCCGCGCCCACCACTTGCAACGTCGGCGCTTTGACCTCGCACAACGCCTGGGCGGCCAGATCGGTGCGCCCGCCTCGACAGACCACCGCCCGCACTCCGCCCACGTGAGCCGCGGCGACCAGCACGGCGGCGGCGCCCGTACTGGCACCGAACAAGCCCATGGCAAGACGGCGTAATTCAGCGTCTCGGGCGATTGCGTCGATGACCTTGACCAGTCGATCGGCGAGCAATGCAATATCGAAACGCAGCACACCGGTCAGGTTATCCCAGCGCTGCTCTGTCCTTGTCAGCAGGTCGATCACCAAGGTGCCCATCCCGTGGCGCGCCAGGTACTCCGCGATAAAATGGTTACGCGGGTTCGAATGACCGCCGCCACTGGCATGGACGAGAACGACCAGGCTTTCGGCGCCTCGCGGCAATCGCAGATCACCGGCCAATTCATAGCCGGCAAAGTTAAACTTTTTGTATTGGAGCTCAGATACTGCAACACCGCAGTGAGAGGCCATTAGTTGAATACCTTCGTATATAACCTTTTCGAGGGGCAAGGTACTTCAAGAGTGGCTTCATCTTTCTTTTTGATTGTTCGTCAGGTCGATGGATTGGGCACGAGCGCCTATCAGGTTAAAACCGAAAAAAGCCCGGCCTGCTCTGTTGGATACACGACGATGACCTGAAGCCTCTGGGGGGTAAACTGCGCTTTTCCGGCAAAGCGTACTTGATAAATATCAAACGCACGGCCATCCACGTTTCAAATCGGACATTTGACGTGCAATACACCACTCGCCGACATGTCCACGGACAATCAGCCGTACAGTCGACGCAATAACCCAGGTAAAAGATTCGGCACTTCTTTGGCCAGTAACCCTGGGCCGAATTCGGCAGCGGCCACATCATGCAACCACACGCCCGCTGCCGCCGCCGGAAAGGCCGGCATGCCCTGGGTCCGCAGCCACCGAATAATGCCGTCCAAAAGCTCGCCGGTGGCGGCCGAGGGCACACTGCAATGGATCACGGCGCGGCCATCGGGGCAGGCAATCACCGTGTCACTGCCGCGATGCACAACCACAGCCGAGCCGTGCTGGGCAGCGGCTCGAGTGCGGGTCAGTTTGTCGCCGACGAAGTCGAACATCCGCCGAAATTCGCTCTCGTGAAGGGTCAGCACCTGCGTGGCATCCGCCGCAACGACCGGTGGGTGCCCCGCGACGGTATCGAGACCGGCTCGCGGTAAATCGGGCAGCCACAACCCAGGGTGATTCTCAAATGCCTGGGGGACGATGGCGTCGAGCACCGCTTCGGGCGTGCCAATATCGGCCACAATCACTTCGCCACACAGATCGCGCCCCGGTAACAGCAGATGCCCCGGCTTTTTGCGAAAAAACGTCACCGTCAGCACCGCCGCCACCGCGCCCAACGACTCACCGCTATCGCCCATCACTCCGCTGGGCGTGTCGACCGCGACAATCGGCACCGTGCCACGGCCAGCCGCAGCCAGGGTGTCCAACACCTGCCCCTCCAGCGCACGGGTGAGGCCGGCGCCGAACACCGCGTCGACAATCAGCTCGGCCCCTTCAAGCACCGCGGGGCTCAGGGCTTGAACCTCGCCCGGCCAGCGCTGTGCATGTTGCCCGGCTTCGCCTTTCAGCGCGGCGCGACTGCCCCACATCGCCACCCGCACCGGCCAGCCCGCTTGCGCAAGCCGGTACGCGCAGACAAAACCATCGCCGCCATTGTTGCCCGGCCCGCAGAGCACCAGCAGCGGCCGGGGTGTCCAGCGCCGCTGGATTTCGCGTGCCACCGCCGCGCCGGCATTGCTCATCAACTCGAAAGACGACACGCCGGCAACCACCGAAAGCCGGTCGGCTTCCGCCATCTGGCGCACCGTCAGCAAGGCCGCCTGGCGCGCGCCGTTATCGAGGTCGGGACTCAACGTGTTCATGCTTTTCACACTCTCGATCGCTACTGAAGTCACTCACCGCCTGCGCGGTGACGTCGCCCCGCTTGGTTACCCCAAGCCTCTGACCGCCTCGATCATCTTGACCAGGACGGCCTGTGCATCGCCGTACACCATGTTGCAGTTTTCCGCATAAAACAGCTGGTTCTGAATACCAGCATAGCCCTTGCCCTCCCCGCGCTTGACCACGTACACATGATGAGCCTTGTCCACATCCAGGATCGGCATGCCGTAGATGGGCGAGGCTTTGTCGCTGCGCGCGGCGGGGTTGACCACGTCGTTTGCTCCGATCACCAACACCACATCGGTGTCGGCGAAATCGGTGTTGATGTCGTCCAACTGGAAGATCAGGTCGTAAGGCACGCCGGCCTCTGCCAGTAGCACGTCCATTTGTCCCGGCATACGCCCCGCCACCGGGTGGACCGCGAATCGCACAAGCACGCCGTGGGCCTGTAACAACTTCACGAACTCATAGAGCTTTTGTTGGCCCTGCGCCACGGCCAGGCCATAGCCGGGCACGATGATGACTTTATTGGCGTACCGCATGGCGACGCCGGCATCACTGGCCGCCGTCGGCTTGAGCTCACCCACGATCGCCGCGCCTTTGCGCACGGGTTGGCCACCAAATCGGGCAAACAACACATGCGCGACCGTGCGATTCATGGCCTTGGCCATCAGCAATGTGAGCAGCACGCCCGCAGCGCCGACCAGCATGCCGGCGATCATCATGGCCGGAACCTGCAACACAAACCCTTCCAGGCCGACCGCCAGGCCGGTGAAGGCATTGTAGATGGAGATGACCACCGGCATGTCGGCACCGCCGATGGGCAATGTCATCAGCACACCGAACAACAGCGCGCAGCCGAAGAACACACCGATCAACCACAGCACGCCGTTCAACGAACCGTGTTCGGCGTGCATGACCACCATCAGCCAAGCGCCTACGCACAGCGTCACCAGCATCAGCAAGGCGTTGATCAGTTGCAGGCCTTTCATGTGCAGCGGCTTGTTGATGCGGCCATCCAACTTGGCCCAGGCAATCAACGAGCCGGATAACGAAATCGCACCGATCAACGCGCCAAACAAGGTGCCGGCCAATGCCGAAAGGTCGAACACTCGGCCCCCGAACAACTCCATGGCGGCGATCGCGGCGGCAGCGCCCCCGCCCATGCCGTTGTATATCGCGACCATCTGCGGCATGGCGGTCATGGCCGCCTTGCGCCCGCTCCACCACGCTGCGCCACCGCCCAGCAGCAGCGCGACGAGCGCCAGGCTGACGTTGACAGGCAAATGTGGCCGGGCCGCCTCACTCACCGAAAATACGTAGAGAAAACTCACGATAACGGCGGCCGCCATGCCCCAACCGGCGACATGAATGCCACCGGCCGCCGTGACCGGCGAAGACATGCGCCACAACCCGAAAATCAGTAGAAAAGCGGCGAAGAAATACACCAGCCCTATCAGCCACTGCGACGTCATAATCAGCATGATCAAACCTCAAACCTTTTCAGGCTTCCGGGTGGCAGAGTGATGAGCTTTGCGCCGCTTGGGTTCCGGCGCGCTGGTCTGGAACATCGCCAGCATCCGGCCCGTGACGGCGTACCCGCCCGCGGCATTCCCCGCGCCCAGCAACACCGCGACAAAACCAGCCGCCTGTTCGGCCACGCTCGCCGCATCGAGCAGGCCGATAAGCCCGCCGATCACCACGATGCCATGGATAAAATTCGAGCCCGACATCAACGGCGTGTGCAGAATCGCCGGGACCCGCCCGATGATGACCCAGCCGGCGAACGCGGCGAGCATGAAAATATAAAGCCCGACGAAGCCAACACTGTTCATGAGGTCTTCTCCTGGGTTGCGGCATCCGCCGGGTTCAGCGAATGCATGAGTTTGCCGGCGTGGGTGAGTACCGTTTGCGCCAGAATCTGATCGTCCCAGTCGATGCTGATGACGTTGTTCTTCAACATCAGCGCCAACAGATTGAACTGGTTTTTCGCATACAGCAGGCTGGCGTCCTGGCTCAAGGATGAGGGCAGATTCAACGGCGCCATCAGGGTTACCCGACCGATCATGACGGTCTGTCCGGGCACGCAGCCTTCGCAGTTGCCGCCGCCTTCGGCGCCAAGATCGACGATCACCGCGCCAGGCTTCATCCCGGCAAGCTGTGCGGCACTGATCAGGCGCGGGGACGGCCGCCCCGGCACAGCCGCCGTGGTAATGACCAGGTCCGCCTGTTGGATATGCTCCGTCAGCACTTGAGCGACTTGGGTTTTCTCTGCCTCACTCAGCTCCCGTGCATAGCCGCCCTTGCCTCGCGCATCGACCCCGACATCGACAAATTCGGCCCCCAGGGACCGCGCCTGTTCCGCAGTTTCCGGGCGCACGTCGTAGCCCTCCACCACCGCGCCCAGGCGATGGGCAGTCGCGATCGCCTCCAGCCCCGCCACGCCCAACCCCAGGACCAATACCCGCGCCGGCCCCACGATACCCGCCGCGGTGGTGACTTTTGGCAGGATGCGAGACATCTGCACCGAGCCCAGTTGGACCGCATAGTACCCAGACAACGCCGATTGACTGGACAGTGCATCCATCGACTGGGCCCGCGTGATGCGCGGCAGGCGCTCCATGGCAAAACACGTGATTTGGCGCTCCAGTAAGCGTTGCACCAAGGCCGGATTCTTCTGCGCATACACAAAACACAGGAGTACCGACCCGGGCTTCATCTTGCCTACGACTTCCAGCGAGGGCGCCTGCACCGCGAGCAGCACATCGGCCTCATGCAGCCACTGTCCGCCGCTGGACACGAACAGCACATCCGAATAAGCAGCGTCCGGCAAAAAACTCGCTTCACCCGCCCCCGCCTGCATATGAAGCCTTGCCCCCAGCGCACATAACTTCGCGCAGAGGCCAGGCACGAGGGCCACACGTCGTTCGTGCGGGTGGGTTTCTTTCAGCACAGCCACATTGACGTACATCGCGCGCTCCGTTGAAGGCACCCGCGCATGGCCGGGCACCCGGAATGTAAACAGGACAAGACTTCAGACCGGCGCCTGAGCCAACACGTAACGCACCAGTTTTTTATTCACGAACTGCTGGATACCCATGTCGCCCAGCTCGCGGCCATAGCCGGAGTCCTTGATGCCGCCAAAGGGCAACTCGGCATCGCTCCAACTGATGTTGTTGATGAACATCATCCCGGTCTCGACGCGACTTGCCACACTACGCCCCCTGTCCAGGTCACGTGTGAACACCGAGCCGCCAAGGCCAAAGTCGGAGTCGTTGGCCAGGGCAATCGCGGCGTCTTCGTCCTTGACGCGGAAAAACAGCGCCACCGGGCCGAAGAACTCATCCCGGAACGCCGGATTTTCAGGGGCGATGTCAGTGAGAATGGTCGGCGTCATAAAGGCGCCGGGGCGATCGATACGTGTGCCCCCGAGCAGAACCTTCGCACCGTGATCGGTCGCCGTGCGAACCTGCCCGAGCAACTGCACCAATGCCGCTTCCGAAGACAGCGGGCCCAGGGTCGTCGCTTCGTCCATGGGATCGCCGGGTTTCAGCGCCGCGAGCCCGGCCTGAAAGCCCTTCAGGAAGGCATCGGCGACCTTATCCACGACAATGAAGCGTTTTGCCGCGCAACAGGTCTGCCCGCAGTTGTACATCCGCCCCCAGATCGCCCATTTGACGGCCAGCTCCAGGTCGGCGTCTTCGAGCACAATGAACGCGTCGCTGCCGCCCAGCTCCATGGAAGACGGTTTCAGGTTCTGCCCGGCCCAGGCCGCCAGGCTGCGGCCCGCGGCGACACTGCCGGTCAGTGCAACCCCGCGAACACGCGGGTCATCGACCACCTGTCTGGACTGCTCATGGGAGATCGACAGGTTGGTATACAGCCCGGCAGGCGCGCCGGCTTCGAGCAGGATTTGCTCGAAGGCCATCGCGCATTGAGGCACGCAACCAGCATGCTTGATCACCAACACGTTGCCTGCCATCAAATGCGGACCGGCCACGCGAGCCAACTGATAGAACGGAAAGTTCCACGGTTCGACCCCGAAGATCACGCCGATGGGGCTGCTCTCCATGTGCGCCTCGCCTTGGCTCGGCTCCAGCGCTTGCGGGGCCAGGAAGCGTTCCGCGTTCTTGGCGTAGTACGCCATGATATCGGCGCTGAATTTGACTTCGCCTCGGGCCTCGTCGATGCGCTTGCCCATTTCCAGCGTGATCTTACGGGCCAGGGCATCGAAGCGCTGATGCATCAATTCACCGGCCTTCGCGATGATCGAGGCGCGCTGGGCATACGTTGTGTGTTTCCACGTCGCATAGCACTGTGCCGCAGCCGCCAGTTTGTGCTCCAGTTGCTCAGCCGTCAGCGTATCGAATTGTGCGAGCAACTCGCCGTTGTATGGATTGATCGTTGTATAAGCCATAACGGTTGCCTTCCCATGAGATTGAGTTAACCAACGTCAACCGGCTACCTTCAGCCGCCGTCCCCACGAACCGGCATTACGTTGGCCTGAATGCATTCAGCTGGCTAGCGTCGGAAACTACTTACGTCTGCCCCCTTGAGCCCGGGCCAGGGCCTGAAGAGCGGGCACTCTAACGGTGCCGTCGGCGCACTTCGTTGGCGCAAAGCGCGGTGATGTGAACCGAAAGGCGGCCTGAACAAGGCGCTCAGCGTGAACGGCCTGCTGGCTCGCGATCAACCGAGCGGTTTAGAACCGTCGGGGCTCGGTAAATACTTACATAGATCAATTAAGCAGCCTTACAAACTGCATAGGATTGCGCATCAGGCAATACGACTTTGCGTCTTGTCAGGAGGGGTAATCATGCAAGTCAAGCAATCCATGTCGGAAGAGGTGTTGCCACGTCAGGCATCAGGCCCGGCATCGGCCTACTGTCCCCTCCCCGCTGAACGGTTGGGCGGCATCGATCAGAAACTTCGCCAGACCGCGCAATTGGTTTCACTCATCGTCGGGCAGCTTGAGGCCTGTGAATTCGACCCCGCGACACCGGCGCGCAGGGTGCTTGAACAATTGGATGCCACGCTGGAGAAATTGTTGAGTCGATTCGGGCTCGACCAACCCGCCCCCACGACAGACTATGATCGCCACGCAGCGGTGGATTTCCCCATACAGGCCCTCTTCAAGGCATTGGCTCAAGACTTTTTGCCGTTGGCCGCCGCCCAGCGCCGCAACCTGCGGATCGTGCCGTGTTCGTCGTGGGTCAGGAGCCTTCCCGATTGCCTCAGGCAACTCTTGAGCGGTCTGCTTGCCAACATCATGGACAGTACCAGCACGCTGCGCCTGACACTGGGCTGCAGGCGCCACTCGGAGTGGCTGAGCATCGAGCTGTGGTTCGCGGGCTGCAAAAGCCGCGACGACGCCTTGCGTATCGTGTCGATGCCTGTCTATGAGGCTTCACTGCCGGGTGCCTGTGGCAAGCCTGCCCTTCGCTCGATAGCGGAACTCAGCGCGATGCTGGGTTTACAGCTACAGGTCAAAACCGCTGACGAACGCGCGACGCTGATCTCCATCAGCGCGCCGTTATCGCCATCAGTCGCTCAGCCCGGCGCGCGCAGACAACAGAACGCTCGAGCGCTGGGCATGGCTCGCACGTGCCTGCTGTTGATCGTGGAACCGGACGCCCTGCTAGGCGATATGCTCAGTTGCGGTTTGGGGGCGCTGGGCTATCGAACGGCAGCGGTGCGCGATAGCGTCGCCGCGTTGGAATGGATCGCGCGTTCGGGCATTCAACCGGACCTGATCTTGACCGAGCATGTGCTCGAGCGGTCCTCGGACGGCGTCCAACTGGTGCAAAAGATTCGCGATCAATTCAGTCGAGCCACACCCGCGGTCATATTGACCGCCGAGACGAAAAAGCAGGTTTCCCAGTCCGCCCTGACCGCCGACTGCATGCTCCTTCGCAAACCGGTGAGCCTGAACCTGCTGCGCGTCACCCTCGCCAGTGCATTGAGTACACACGCCGCAGTACACGCTGTTCACGCCATGCCCCCGTCGCGCCAACCCGTCATTTACGTGGTGGACGACGACGCCGCGCTGCGCAGCGACTTGCGCACGCTATTGGAGTCGGAAGGTTACCTGGTGCGCGACTACGGCACTGCCGAGCAGTTTCTCGACAGTTATACCGCTGACCAACCGGGCTGCCTGATCATTGATGCGCGCCGCTCGGGCATCAGCGGGCTTGAGACGGTGGCCCGTCTTAAAGCACAGGGCGACGAGTTGCCCGTTCTGATGATCAGTTGCAACAGCCGCGTTGCCGATGTCGTCGATGCGATGAAGGCTGGGGTATGCGACTTCATTGAAAAGCCGTTTCGTTATCAGCAGCTGTTAACCAGCGTGAAGACAGCGTTGGCCAGCCAAGTCGCAACCGAGAGTTCCCAGGTCCTTCGCAAGGCTGCGATTGACCATATCAGCCACCTCACCGCACGGCAGCGCCAGATCCTGGCGATGGTGCTGGACGGTCATCCGAGTAAAAACATCGCTGCCAACCTGGGGATCAGTCAACGGACAGTGGAAAAACACCGAGCGTCGATCATGAGCAGGACCGAAGCCAGGTCGATTCCCGAACTCGCCCGCATCGCCCTGGCGGCCGGCGAAAAAACACTCTCGGCGGCTGCCAATGACAAACGCAACGGGCTCATCAGCGGATGATCGCGGAAGGTTATGTCGAACCCGGCGATTCAAGGCCGCTGGGCGATACCATCAGATTGTCGACAACCTTCTGCACACCCGCAGTGCCCGATGCCGTCAACCGCGCCATATCCCGCTCCGGGAGCGATCCGACAACCCCCGAGAGCGTGACTTCCCCACCCTCCACACGCACGTCGATAGCGTGGGCGTCGATGATCGCCTTGCGGCGAAACGCTGATTCGATATCGGTCTTGATGGTTTGCGCAGAGGCATGGGCCTTGACGACGATATCGTTACTGATCCCCTTGATCCCTTGCAGATAACGCACCGCATAGCCGGCCGTCTGGCGCTGATGCTCAGAATCCACTTCTCCGCTGAGCACCAGCCAGCCATCGGTCACGCTGACTTTGACGCGGTGGTCCGCCAGCGAGGTATTCCATTGCAATGCGGAAACGGCGGCCGCGACGAGATCACTGTCGGTCCGCACATGACTGGAAGGCAGCACGACATCGATCTGGTTGAGCAGATCCACGACACCGGCGACATGTGCGACCGCCTGTTCCGCGTGCCAGCGTTCGGCGTGACTGGCGACATTGCCGGAAAGCGTGACGATGCCATCGGACACTTGAACCAAAATCTGATCGGCTTTGAGTGCCAGGTCCCAATTCAGTTCTTCGATCACCTGTTGCCTAAGCTTTTCATCGGTATTCATAAAAAAGCTCCAGAATTTTTCAAAAGTCTCAATCAGCCAAAGCGTATCCGGTTGCGATGTTTTTCAGCAGGTCGGAAAGTACCCATCCTTGGCGCGGGAGCGGTGATTCAGGCGCGTTTTTTTGGCGCTAGACCGGCAAAGGCTGCGCGACCGCCGGCAGTTCGACACTGTCCCGATACTCCGGCACCGACACCGACCAGCCCAGTTCCTGGCTGATGCGCCGCCGCAGCACGTCCGAGGCGTTCGGCTCGCCATGTACGACGTAGGTGTGTTTCGGCGCACGCTTGAAGCCGCGCAGCCACTGCATGATTTCATCGGCATCGGCGTGTGCGGACAGGGTTTGCATCGGCACCACCTCGGCGTTGATCGGCACGTCCTGGCCGTGGATACGCACCGACGGCACACCCGCGACAATCTGCGCGCCACGTGTGCCGCCGGCCTGAAAGCCTGGCACCAACAGGGTGTTGAGCGGGTTGGGCGCCAGCGCCTTGAGGTGGTGCAGCACCCGCCCACCGGTGGCCATGCCACTGGCGGCAATGATGATCGCGGGGGTGCGCTGCTGGTCCAGGTCAATCGACTGTTGCACGGAACACACAAAGTGCGTGCCATCGCACATACCCTGGCAGTCCTCCAGCGACAGCCGATGCTCAGAGCGAAAACGCTGGTACAGGCGGGTGACCTCGGTGGCCATCGGGCTATTGAGGTAGATCGGCAGGTCCGGGATCGCATGCTGTTGTTTGAGTCGATACAGGTGATACATCAGCAGTTGCGCGCGCCCCACCGCAAACGACGGCACCAGGGTGATGCCGCGCCGCAGCGCCGTGCGGTTGATCACGTCCGCCAGTTGCTGTTCGGGAGGCTCAGCGGGGTGTCGACGATCGCCGTAGGTGGATTCCACCAGCAGGTAATCGGTCTGCTCGATGGTTTCCGGGGCGAACATCAGGGGATCGTTTGGCCGCCCCAGGTCGCCGGAACACACCAGCGTGACGCCATCGGCGACGACTTCGACCGTCGCCGCGCCAAGAATATGCCCGGCGTCACGCAGCAGGATGGTCAAGCCCGGCGCGATCGCGACCCGGTGGTGCAGCTCGATCGGCCGCAGCAGCTTCAACGCACGCTCGGCGTCCTGTTCGGTATAGAGCGGCAGCGCCGGGTCGTGCTTGGAGAAACCATGCCGGTTGGCGAATTCGGCCTCTTCTTCCTGCAGGCGGCCACTGTCGCGCAGGAGGATTTTCGCCAGCTCGCAGGTGGCCGGCGTGGCATACACCGGCCCGCGATAGCCGTTGCGCACCAGAACCGGCAGGTAGCCGCTGTGGTCCAGGTGGGCGTGGGTCAACACGATGGCGTGCAGGTCTTGAACCGGCAGCTGGAACGTGTCCCAGTTGTGCAGGCGCAATTGCTTATAGCCCTGGAACAGGCCGCAATCGATCAGTACGTGCAGGTCGCGATGCTCCAGCAAGTACTTGCTGCCGGTGACCGTACCGGCCGCCCCGAGAAATGTCATACGCATGGCTATGTCCTTGAGGTCTCATGGGATCGGTGGTTTCAGTCAACCCAGGGTGATGGCTTGACGATCATCAAACTGCAGGAGGTGCGGTTCAGCACACTCTCGGCGGTGCTGCCGATCAGTCGGTCAAGCTTGTCGCGATAGACCGTGCCAAGCACCACCACGTCGAATGCATTGCGCCGGGCAAACAAGCTGATCACTTTGTGCGGAATGCCGGTCAGCACATGTTGGCGTTCCTGCTCGACCCCATAGCGTTCGGCGAGCACATCGAAGGCTTCCACCTGCGCGTCATTGACCGCCTCGCCCAAACTGCTATCCAGGCTTTGGGTCGGCACGCTCGTGGGGGTATCGCCCACCACCGACCAGTTGCTGACATTGAGCAGGTGCAGATGGGCATCGCACACATGCGCCAATGTCGAAGCCAGTTCGAGCACGCGCTCGTTCAGCCCGTATGTGAGTTCTTCGAGGTGCGACAGGTCAATGGCCGCGAGTACTTTCAACGGTTTGGGGTGCCTGGCGTCGGTGACCAGGTGCAGGCAGGCCGGACAATCGCGCAACAACAGCCAATCCAGGGGTTGATGGAAGGTCCGGTCAAGGGCCGAGACATGCTGGACGTCCTTGATCACCAGGTCGGCGTGAAAGTCGTTCACATACGCCAGCACGTGCGCCAGGTTGGGTTTGGCCCACACCACTTCACAGCTGACCGCCAGCCCCGCACGCCGTTGAACGCGCATTTGCTGCTCCAGCCAGTGGCGGTGGACCTGCAGGTAGCCTTCCCTGGCCTGGGCCATCGCGTCATGGTCAAACAGGCCGGCCACCTCCAGCGATGCGACATAATCAAACGCCACAATGTGCAACAACGCGCCGGTTGCAATGGCCAGTGCCTGGGCCCGGTCAAAGGCCGGGGTGCGTGTCATCTCCGAGGGTGCAATCAATAAAATACGTTTGAGTGGCAGCATTAGATACCTCGGCCTGGGCGCATGTAATCACCTGACTGCAACCCGACGTCCTAGCGAGTAGCGTGGTGCCCTGTTGTTGTGACTGAAAACCGTCGGTCAAGTATCTGGCGCCATGGGGCGTGCGCTCTGATCTTTGTCAACTAATGGCTGGCTTTCACACAATGAGTGAATCACTCAGGCCTTGTTGATATAGCTCAATGATTTTCCGTGGTTCGAGCGTAGAAACCAGTGACTGGCCACTCTCGGCCCGTCATCAGCCACGAATTCGATTGAGGACACCATCATGAGCGACTTGAGTTTGCGCAAAGCCATTATGGAAGAGCTTGAATTCCAACCGCAGATCGATGCAGCCAGCATCGGTGTTGCCGTGGAAAACGGCGTTGTCACGCTCACCGGACATGTCAGTAGCTATGAACAGAAGGTCTGCGCCGAGCGCGCGGTAAAAGGCATCAAAGGCGTGCGCGCAGTCGCCGAGGAGATCCAGGTGCGCCTGCACAAAGGCGCCGGTACCGCGGACGACACCATCGCCTCCCGCGCCCTGAGCATCATCAACTGGAGCGCCGACGTACCGGCGAATGCGGTTAAGGTCATCGTTCAGAACGGCTGGATCACCCTCGAAGGCCAAGTCGACTGGCAGTACCAGAAAGAAACCGTAGAGAAGGCGGTGCGCAAGCTGTCCGGCGTGCTTGGGGTGGATAATCGGCTGACCCTGAGCCCGCGGGTAGACATCGTCGATATCCGCAAACGCATCGAAGATGCGCTCAAACGCAATGCTGAAGTGGACGCCAAGGACATTCATGTCAGGGTCGACGGTGATGTGGTCCGGCTCGACGGCAAGGTTCACCTGTGGCGCGAGCGCAAGCTCGTAGAACGGGCGGCCTGGTCGGTGCCGGGCGTCACGCGGGTGGAAGATCACCTGCTGCTCGCCTGAGGTGATGCATGCTCCAGTGCGCCGACTGGGGCATCCAACGTTTGTGTCTGCCTTGCGTGCCCTTTTTTGAGTCAAGGTCATGAAAAAGAACCATCAGTGGAACCTGTCTTACTTTCTGACCGCGTTTGTCGTGTTCACCGTTGTGCAGTTTCTATGGACGGAACACCGCGTGGTGCAAAGCATCCCGTACAGTCAGTTTCTGCAGTTGCTGAACGAGCAGAAAGTCAGCGACCTGCAGGTCGAGAAAGACCAGATCAGCGGCAAGCTGCAAGTGCCGATCGACGGCCATAACCTGTTCACGACGGTGCGGGTCGACCCGACGTTGGCCACCAGCCTGGCGCAGTCGGGCGCGAGCTTCACCGGGGTCACTGACAATACCTTTTTAAGCGGCCTGCTGGGTTGGCTGCTGCCTTTTATGCTGATCATGGTGGTCTGGCACTTTTTGTTTCGCGGCGTCGCGGAAAAACAGGGCCTGGGCGGGCTGATGAACATCGGCAAGTCCCGGGCCAAGGTGTTTGTCCAGCGCGACACCGGGATCACCTTCGCGGATGTCGCCGGCATCGACGAAGCCAAGGCCGAACTGGTGGAGATCGTCTCGTTCCTCAAGGACAAGGCCAAGTACGCACGGCTGGGCGCGCATATTCCCAAAGGCACGCTGCTGGTCGGTCCGCCGGGCACCGGCAAGACCCTGGTGGCCAAAGCCATCGCTGGCGAAGCCGGGGTGCCGTTTTTCTCGATCTCGGGCTCGGAATTCGTCGAGATGTTCGTCGGCGTCGGCGCCGCGCGGGTCCACGATCTGTTCGAACAGGCGCGCCAAGCGGCGCCGTGCATCATTTTCATCGATGAACTGGATGCCCTGGGCAAGATGCGTGGCGTCGGTGTAATGGGCGGCAATGACGAAAAGGAACAGACCCTCAACCAGCTGCTGGCCGAACTGGACGGCTTCGATCCCCGCGAGGGCGTGGTGCTGCTCGCTGCGACCAATCGCCCGGAGATTCTCGACCCGGCGCTGCTGCGCGCCGGCCGGATCGACCGCCAGGTGTTGATCGATCGCCCTGACCGCAAGGGGCGGCAGGCGATTCTCAAGGTCCACCTGCAGAAAATCACCGTGGACAAGGCCCTCGACAGCGAGCGCATTGCCGACATCACCACCGGTTTCACCGGCGCCGACCTGGCGAACCTGGTCAACGAAGCGGCGATTGTCGCCACCCGCCGTGGCGCCGACACGGTCGGCCTGGACGACTTCACCGCGGCCGTGGAACGCCTGATCGCGGGCATCGAACGCAAGAGCAGCGTGCTGCGCCCCGAAGAACGCCAGGTGGTGGCGTACCACGAGATGGGTCATGCACTGGCGGCGAGCCACCTGCCGGCCATGGACCCGGTACACAAGGTGTCCATCGTGCCGCGCGCCATTGGCTCGTTGGGCTACACGCTGCAGCGCCCGACGGAGGACCACTTCCTGATCAGTTACCAGATGCTCAAAGACCGCATCGTCGTGCTGATGGCCGGCCGCGCCGCCGAATTTCTGATATATGCTCAGACGTCCACCGGGGCCGCCGATGACCTGGCCCGTGCGACCGATATCGCGCGGCAGTTGGTGACCCGCTTCGGCATGAGCGCCGAACTGGGGCAGTCGGTGCTGGAGCGACAAAACATGACCTACCTGGGTGAGCAGATGCAGAGTACGGGGCAGAAAGATTATTCGGAACAGACCGCCAGGGAAGTCGATCTGTGTATACGCGCCCTGCTCGACGAAGCCTACGCCCGCGCCAAGAGCTTACTCCAGGCGCATCGCGCCGACCTGGAGGCCGGCGCGCGCCTGTTGATGGAAAAGGAAAGCCTGACCCCAGAGGACTTCCCCGCGCTGCTGCCAATGAAACCCGTGCCGGTCGCCGCAGGTTGAGCGTCGCCCTGAAACCACGCACTGAGGCTCGCCATGCTGGCCGTCACGCTGATTAATACGCTGGTGGTCATCATCGCCGTGGTCATTCATTACGAATGCCTGTTGCGCCTGAACGACTGGTTGCCGCGGCTCAAGGTCTGGAGCCGCTTCAGGATGGTCATCGGGGTCTTCGGTGCCCTGCTCGCCCACGCGATCGAAGTCTGGTGCTTCGCCCTGGTCTATTACCTGATGACACGCGACGGCGAGTGGGGCCGCCTGTCGGGCCAGTTCGATGGCTCGTTCATGGACTGCGTGTACTTTTCCTTCACGACCTACACCACCATCGGTTTCGGCGATATCACCCCCATGGGCCACATCAAGTTCCTGACCGGCCTGCAAGCGCTGACCGGTCTGGTGCTGATCACGTGGACGGCGTCGTTTCTGTTCCTGGAAATGCAGAAGTACTGGAAGAACAAGTAGCCCCTAGCCGGCCGGGGTCCATTGCCAGTTCAGCACCTCGGGCAGGTCTTCGCCGTGTTCGATCAGGTACAGCTTGTGTTTCTCCATCATCGCCCAGTAGCGCGCCTGCGCGGTGTGGCGTTGTTCGTGCAGCCGGGGCACGCGCTCGATGACGTCCAACGCCAACCGGTAGCGATCCAGGTTGTTGATCACCGCCATATCGAACGGGGTGGTGGTGGCGCCCTCCTCGATGAAGCCGCGCACATGGAAGTTGTCGTGATTGGTGCGCTTGTACAGCAGCCGATGCACCAGCGCCGGGTAGCCGTGGAAGGCAAAGATCACCGGTTTGTCGGTGGTGAACAACTCATCGAAGGCGGCATCCGCCAGGCCATGGGGATGCTGCGATGACGACTGCAGCACCATCAGGTCCACCACATTGATGACCCTGACCCGCAGATCCGGCACGTATTCGCGCAGCAATGTCACGGCGGCCAGGGTTTCCAGGGTCGGTACGTCGCCGGCGCAGGCCATGACCACGTCCGGCTCCTGATCATCGCGGCAGGCCCAGTCCCAGCGGCCGATGCCCGCCAGGCAATGACGCACGGCCGCGTCGATATCCAGCCACTGCCACTCCGGCTGCTTGCCCACCACGATGACATTGATGTAATTGCGGCTGCGCAGGCAGTGATCCGCCACCGACAGCAGGCAGTTGGCGTCCGGCGGCAGGTAGATGCGCGCCACGTCGGACTTCTTGTTCGCCACTAGGTCGATGAAGCCGGGGTCTTGATGAGAGAACCCGTTGTGGTCCTGGCGCCAGACATGGGACGTCAGCAGCAGGTTGAGCGACGCCAGCGGCTTGCGCCAGGGCACGTCGGCCGCAGTTTTCAGCCACTTGGCATGCTGGTTGACCATCGAATCGACGATATGGATGAACGCTTCGTAACACGACAGCAGGCCATGACGCCCGGTGAGCAGGTAGCCTTCGAGCCAGCCCTCACACACGTGTTCGCTGAGAATCTCCATGACCCGGCCATCCGCCGCCAGGTTCACGTCGTCGGCCTGCAACGGGTCCATCCAGGCCTTGGCGCTGACCTCGTACACGGCGTCCAGGCGATTGGAGGCGGTTTCATCCGGGCCGAACAGGCGGAAGTTGGCGGCGCCCTGTGCGTTTTTCATCACGTCGCGCAAAAAGCTGCCCAATACCCGGGTCGCCTCGGCACGCAGGCAACCGGGGGCCGGCAGGGCTACCGCGTAGTCGGTAAAGCATGGCAAGTCGAGCGTGCGTAATACCAGCCCGCCGTTGGCGTGCGGGTTGGCGCTCATGCGGCGGTGCCCGGTGGGCGCCAGCGCGGCGATTTCCGGGAGCAAGGCGCCGTCGGCATCGAACAGTTCGTCGGGACGGTAGCTGTTCAGCCATTCCGCCAACTGCTGCACATGCCCCGGCGCCTGAAAGTTGGCCAACGGCACTTGGTGGGCGCGCCAGGTGCCTTCGACCCGACAGCCATCGACAAATTTCGGCCCGGTCCAGCCTTTGGGCGTGCGCAATACCAGCACCGGCCACAGCTGGCGCTCCGGCGTCTCGGCCCGCCGGGGCTGGCGCGCCGCGTGCTGAATCTCGCGGATTTTCAGCAGCATGGTGTGAAGGGTGCGGGCAAGCTCCTGATGCACCTGCGCCGGGTCATCGCCTTCGACGAAGTACGCATCGTAACCATAGCCATACAACAGCGCCGACAGTTCATCTTCGCTGATCCTGGACAGGACCGTGGGGTTGGCGATCTTGTAGCCGTTGAGGTGCAGGATCGGCAGCACTGCCCCATCGCGCGCGGGGTTGATGAATTTGTTGGAGTGCCAGCTGGCGGCCAGCGGGCCGGTTTCGGCCTCGCCGTCGCCGATCACGCAGGCGACGATCAGGTCCGGGTTATCGAAGACCGCGCCGTAGGCGTGCGCCAGGCAGTAACCCAGCTCGCCGCCTTCATGGATCGAGCCCGGGATTTGCGCCGAAACGTGGCTGGAAATCCCATAGGGCCAGGAAAACTGCCGAAACAGCCGCAGCAGGCCATTGGCATTGCGCTCCACCGAGGGATAACACTCGGTGTAGGTGCCTTCCAGGTAGGTCTGCGCGACCACCGCCGGCCCGCCATGCCCGGGGCCGGCGACAAAGAGCATGTTCAAGTCGTACTGGTTGATCAGCCGATTGAGGTGCGTATAGAGCAGATTCAGCCCCGGCGTGGTGCCCCAATGCCCCAACAGGCGCGGTTTGATGTGCGCCAGGGTCAAGGGTGTCTTTAACAACGGGTTGCTCTTGAGGTAGATCTGCCCGACCGCCAGGTAATTGGACGCCCGCCAATACGCGTCCAGCCCTTCCAGCTCCTCTGCACTCAAAAAATCGCTCATACACCCCTCCGTCAAGGCTCGACCCGTGGATTGTCGTTCGTCGATTCTGGGTGCCTCAACTGCGCGAGGCTTGATGTATATCAAGTCTTAAAGCCGGCGCTGAAGCTCAATTGAAACAGGAACTCGGGATATTGAGTAAAAGCGCTGGCAGCGCATTTTCCTCGTTCTCTCTATCACTCAGGCACATGCCTGAACGGAGCGCATGCATGAATGCCCATCACCTGCGTTTAGTCGGTCGCTCGACGGTGCTACCGCACACCTCTTGCCCCAGACCGGTAATCCCCCCCAAAACGGCATGTTCCGGTTGCGGCGTGTCGGCATGCAGCTTGCCGATCGGTCTCGATAGTCCTGACGTGTCCCACTTGGATGCGTTGGTGGTGCAACGCTTCAAGGTCAAAAAAGGCGCAGCTTTATTCCGTACCGGCGATCCCTTGCGTTCGCTGTATACGGTTCGCACCGGCTCGTTCAAGACCGGCATCGTGTCTGTCGATGGCCGTGAACAAGTGACCGGCTTTCAACTCTCCGGCGATATGCTCGGCCTGGACGCCATCAGTGACGATGCACACGCCTGCACGGCGGTCGCCCTTGAGGACAGTGAGGTCTGCCCCATCCACTTCGCCCATCTGGAGAGCCTGGCGCGTAACCTTCCGTCGCTGCAGCACAACCTCACGCGGCTGCTGAGCCGTGAAATCGTGCAGGATCACACCCTGCTGATGCTGATGGGCAACATGAGCTCGGATGAACGCCTGGCCGCGTTCCTGCTGAACCTGTCGCAACGCTTCAGCTCCCGCGGGTATTCGGCCAGGCACTTTGTGCTGAAAATGCGCCGTGAGGAAATCGGTTCCTACCTGGGCTTGCGCCTGGAAACCATCTGCCGCGGCATCGCGCACCTGCGCGACCAGGGGTTGGCGCAGATCGTCGGCCGCAACGTCACGATCCTGGACCTGGAAGGTCTCAAGCGTCTGGTCGCGGGCTGCCGCCGACCGATCTAGCATTACCGCCCGAACACCTGGAGATTCGTCATGCGTGCGATGGTTCTGCACACCCCCGGCCAGCCGCTGCAACTGGAGCAGCGCCCGATCCCGACACCCGGAAGCGGGCAGCTGTTGATCAAGGTCCTGGCCTGTGGCGTGTGCCGCACCGACCTGCACCTGGTCGACGGCGAGTTGCCGCAAGCGCAACTGCCACGGGTGCCAGGCCATGAAATCGTCGGTGAAGTGACGGCCGTGGGCGCCGCGGTCGGGGCTGACTGGATCGGCCGCCGCGTCGGGGTGCCGTGGCTCGGCTGGACCTGCGGCGAGTGCGCCTTCTGTCGATCGGGCCGGGAAAACCTCTGCGATCAGGCGCTGTTCACCGGCTGCAATCTGGACGGCGGCTACGCTGAATACACGGTGGCGGACGAACGCTTCTGCCTGCCGATTCCCGACACACTGTCGGACGTTCAAGCCGCGCCCCTGTTGTGTGCCGGCCTGATCGGCTTTCGCGCCTTGCAAATGGCCGCCGACGCCGCCCACCTGGGGCTTTACGGCTTCGGTGCGGCCGCCCATCTGGCGATCCAGGTGGCGCTGGGCCGCGGGCAACAGGTGTACGCGTTCACCCGCCCGGGTGACAGCGCAGGCCAGGCCTATGCACGCTCATTGGGCGCCGTGTGGGCCGGGCCTTCGGATCAACTGCCGCCGCACCTGCTGGATGCCAGCCTGATATTCGCCCCGGTCGGAGCGCTTGTACCGCTGGCATTGGCCGCCACCGTCAAGGGCGGCTGTGTGATTTGCGCCGGGATTCACATGAGCGATATTCCGGCCTTCCCCTATCGACTGCTATGGGGCGAGCGCAGCGTGCGTTCAGTGGCGAACCTGACCCGACAGGACGGCACGGCGTTCTTTCAAACCGTGCAGCACACGCCGGTCCACTGCGACATCACCCGCTTCGCCCTGGAAGACGCCAATCAGGCACTCGCGCACCTGCGCAGCGGGCAGTTCAACGGCGCGATCGTGCTGACCCCATAACACGCAGCAGCGGCTATTTGCGGGTCGCGCTGGTCAGCATATGGATCGCTCTCTCGTTGGCTTCGTCGGCGGTGCGCTGGGCCTGGTTGGCCAGCGCCATCGCCTGCTCCGCCTTGAGGTAGGCTTCGTCAGCGCGCAGGCGCGCCGTGGCGGCATTGTTTTCTGCGGAGTCCAGGCGAGCCTCAAGCTCCTTGACATGTTGACTGCACCCGGCGGACGTTGCCAATACCAGCGCCAACAGTGAAACGGACAGGTAGCGGTTCATGGTGTTTCCCCTCGATTCATCGCGGTAAGAAATCAACAACGCACATTTTCAGTATCCGGCGTGGGCCCGCCGTGCCTCTGACCTTTGTCAATAAAGGATCAGAGCCCGGGCTAGCCCTTGACGTCGTTTCCCGGCTGGCGGATCGCTAAAATGCTGCCCGGCACCGAATACAGCGCCCGTTCGGTGTTGCTGCCGATCAGTCGGTCGAGCCCGACCCGGTGAGCAGTCCCCATGACCACCACATCGGCCTGGAATTGCTCGACAAACTCCTGAATCACCGGCACTGGCTGGCCCATGACAAAGTGCCGTCTTTCCGGCGGTACGCCATAACGGTCGGCCAAGGTCACGAATGCCTGGTGCAACGACTGGCGCAGCTCTTCGGCGAAGTCCACGTTCCAACCGCCCATGGCCATCGGCGCATCGCCGTTGAATGCCGGGGACAGGTCATAGGCGTACAACAGATGCAGCGGCGCATCGCATTGCAGGGCCATGGAGTAGGCGCACTGAATGATGGTGTCGTTCAGACCGCTGATCTGCGTGCCGGGCTCGAACGGATCGACGGCCGCCACCACGCGATGGGGCAAACCGTAGCGCGCCTGACTCACCAGATGCAGGGGGGTCGGGCACTCGCGCAGCAGGTGGCAATCGAGCGGGGTGATGAATATGCGCTTGAGAACCGGCTCCAGCTTCACGTCCTTGATCACCAGGTCCGGGTTCAGATCGGCGATCGTGCGCAGGATCTCCAGCACAGGGTGGGTGGTAAAGAGCAATTCAACCGTCACCTTCAGGCCGTTACCGCCCAGGCGCTGGACTTCGTCGACCAGCCAATCGCGATAGCGGTGCAGATAGTCCTGGAAAACCGACTCATCGACGTGTTCTTCCCACAAATGAATGATCGGCGCAGGTTCGATAAACGCCCTGATATCGAGCGCCGCGCCGCTGGCCTTGGCCAGGGCCACCGCGCGCAGCAGCGCCGGGGAGTGATACAACGAACGGTCGGTGATCAGCAACAGACGTTGATATTGGCTCATTTCGCACCTCGTCGGGCACCGGTTGGTCCTGGCGCCAGGTTCAATCCTTCATCAGCTGCGCGTCGGTTTGATCGCCCACATACTGCACGGCGCGTGGTGCAGCAGGCTTTCGGCGGTAGTGCCCAACAGCTTGTTCAAGCCCCAGTGCTGCACGGTGCCCATGACGATGATGTCGATCTGGTGGTCGCGGGCGAAGTCGCAAATGTTGAAGAGCGGCGTGCCCTCGATAAAGTGCCGATGCTCGACGGGAATCCCCTGGCGCTCGGCCAACGCGGCAAACGCCTCATGCTGGGCTTCATTCAACGACTCATAGAGCCCGGCGGCCAGGGGCACCGCGCCGAAGCCCATGTCCTTGGCATACACCGCGGCCCAGTCGTACACATGCAGCAACTCGAGCTGGGCCTGGCATTGCGCGGCCAGCTTGACCGCCGCTTCGACAATCTGGTCGTTGAAGATCTGGTCCTGCTCCTCGCTGCGCAACACATCGACAATCGCCAGCACCTTGCGTGGCAACGGGTGGCGCGAGTCGGTGACCAGATGCACCGGCACCGGGCAGTCGCGCAGCAGTTGCCAATCCAGCGGGGTGAAGAACACCCGTTTCAACGCCGGCTCTTCCTCGGCATCCTTGATGATCAGGGCCAGCGACATCTCGTTGACGAAATGCAGGATTTCCTCATAAGGATGATGCACCCAGACCACCTCGCTGGTGACCTCGACCCCGCGCTGGCGCATCACCTCGGCCTGCTCGGCGAGCCAGTGGCGATGGGTGTCCAGGTACCCTTCCCGGGCCCGATTGATCTGTTCGGGCGCAAACAGCCCGGCGATCGCCAGGGCCTGCAAATAGTCGAATGCCACGATATGCAACGGCAACTGCATCGCGCGCGCCAAGGCAGCTGCACGATCGAACGCCGGTGTGCGGGTCATGGACGAAGGGGCAATCAACAGTAAACGCTGAGTCTGCAACATGGGGGCACCTCGGCACGCGGCCATCTGATTCGGTGGATAGGTCTTCAGATTGAGCGTTCCGGCTCAGCGGCTACTTGATCTTTATCAGTTGGTGCCCGCAAAAGTTGATTTTCATCAACAGCCGCCGGGCCCCTTGCCCCTAGCCTGCATCAAGACTTGCAGCGTCACCGGCTCCGTCGGAGGGCACCATGATCGAAGATGAGCAGCAAGTGTTGGTGAGGGCGTTGGACGCGGCGACAAACCCGGTGCTGATCACCGAGAGATCGGGTTGCATTGTGTGGATCAACCGAGCGTTCAGCCTGTTGAGTGGCTATTCGAAGCTGGAGCTGGTCGGTAAAACCCCGCACCTTTTGTCGTCGGGACGGCAAACCACCACGTTCTATCGGGAGCTGTGGATGACCATCATGGCGGGCCTGACCTGGCAGGGCGAGATGGTCGAGCGCCGCAAGGACGGCTCCAACTGTACGATCAATCAGGTCATTACCCCGGTGCTCGACCCGCAGGGCGTGGTCACGCACTTCATCGCGATCCTGCACAACTTCAAGGTGATGGACGAAGAACGTGCGCGCATGCAACAACTGGCGTTCCATGACGGACTGACCGGCTTGCCCAACCGCAGCCTGTTTCTGAGCCTGCTCAATCAAGCGATGAGTCATGCCACCCAGCAGCAACAGCCGCTGGCGTTGATGTTTATCGACCTGGACCGTTTCAAAGCGGTCAACGACACCCATGGGCATGCGTGCGGCGACAAATTGCTGGTGGCGGTGGCCGAACGCCTCAGCCAGTCGGTGCGCAGGTCCGATGTCGTCGGCCGTTTGAGCGGCGATGAGTTTGCGATCCTGGTGACCGGCATGGACCACGCCAGGCAGGTCGAGGTGTTGGCCGATAAATTGATCGGCGCAATCAACCAGCCGTTCATGATCGATGCCCACCGCCTGAACACACACATCAGCGTCGGCATCAGCCTGTATCCATGGGACGGGGCAAGCGTCGAGCAACTGCTCGCACGGGCCGACGACGCGATGTACCAGGCTAAACGACGCGGTGGCAGCGCCTGTCATTTCAACCTGCTTAGCCAGCCTGCCGACTGAACGGCGCACACCTCGCGCCCACCGTATGTGCGGTGGGCATAGCCCATTCTCAAACGTCATAATCCTGGGTTTTGTGGCGTGGTAATCTCTGACGACTATGAATAGGCATTGATCGTCAGTCGACAATGACCAGAACCAGGAAAGATCATGCCCAAAGTGTCCCACTCAGCCCTGCGTCGTAATTTCCGTGAACTGCTTGCTACGCCACTGTGCGTTGAGACGGCCTCTGTGTTCGACCCGATGTCGGCGCGTATCGCCGCCGACCTGGGCTTCGAGGTCGGCATTCTGGGGGGCTCGGTCGCTTCGCTGCAGGTACTGGCGGCACCCGATTTTGCGTTGATCACCTTGAGTGAGTTCGTTGAACAGGCCACCCGGATCGGCCGCGTTGCGCAGTTGCCGGTGATTGCCGATGCCGACCACGGCTATGGCAATGCCCTGAATGTCATGCGTACCGTCGCGGAGCTGGAACGCGCAGGCGTAGCGGCACTGACGATTGAAGACACGCTGTTGCCGGCGCAGTTCGGGCGCAAATCGACCGATCTGATTTCCATCGAGGAAGGCATCGGCAAAGTCAGGGCCGCCCTTGAAGCACGGGTCGACCCCGAGCTGTCCATCATCGCCCGCACTAACGCGAAGGTGTTGCCGACCGAGGCTGTGATCGAACGCACCCTGGCCTATGAAAAAGCCGGTGCCGATGGGATCTGCATGGTGGGTGTCAGCGACTTCGAGCACCTTGAGCAGATTGCGCAACAACTCACGGTGCCCTTGATGCTGGTGACCTACGGCAACCCGAAACTCAATGACAGCCAGCGCCTGGCAAGCCTGGGAGTACGCATCGTGGTGGCCGGCCACGGCGCCTACTTCGCAGCGATCAAGGCCACCTACGACAGCCTGCGCGCCCAACGTCAGCTCACCCACAGCACCTCGAACCTCAGTGCCACCGAGCTTACTCACACCTACACCCTGCCGGAGAGCTACGTGGCCTGGGCCAAAGAGTTCATGGATGTAGAGGAGTGAGACTGACCCCGGGTGCGCGTCTAGCCGACCCAGCCGACAGCGGTTTTCGGAACCACCTCCGACTCATCCAGCTTTGACGCAAACATGCTCACGGCTTGCACCGCATCGCTGGTGCTGGTGCGGATCTGCAGAATCACCGCACCCGCCTGGTCGGCCAGGCTGACGCCACGTTGCGCGCCTTCCTGGGTCGCGCTCATGCTGGCGACTGCGTCACGGGTTTCCGACAGAATCAGGCCGATCATCTCGGCAATCTCGGCGGTGGAACGGCTGGTGCGCCCCGCCAGTTGCCTGACCTCATCGGCCACCACCGCAAAACCACGGCCCTGATCGCCTGCGCGCGCGGCCTCGATGGCGGCGTTGAGCGCCAGCAGGTTGGTCTGGTCGGCAATACCGCGAATGGTATTGACGATCGCAGTGATCTGCTCGGAACGATCGCCCAACTGCCCCACCAGGCGTGCCGAGGCGCCGATATTATCGGCAATGCGGCGCATTTCACTGGCGGTTTCGTGGATCACCTGGGTGCCATGCTCGGCGAATCGCTCGGTTTCCGAGGAAATATGGTAAGCGCGGGAAGCACCGCGTGAATCCTCCTCGAACTTCTCGACACGCTCGCTGATGTCGCTGGCGAACTTGACGATTTTGATCAGCTTGCCGTCGCCGTCATACACCGGGTTGTAACTCGCCTCCAACCACACCACGCGGCCGTGCTTGCCGATACGCTTGAATTGCCCGGTGAAGAATTCACCATTGTTCAAGCGCCGCCAGAAGTCGGCGTACTCAGGGCTGTTGACCTGGGCCGGTTCGCAAAACATACGGTGATGCTTGCCTTTGAGTTCCGTCAGTGAATACCCCATGACCGTGAGGAAATTCTCGTTGGCATCGAGCACTTGCCCGTTCAAATCGAACTCGATCACCGCCATCGCCCGGTCCAGCGCAGCCAGCTTGCTGCGGGTCGCCGCCTCCTGCTCCACTTTGCGCGTGACGTCGAGGGCGTACTTGACCACTTTCACGACCTGGCCGCGCTCATCCAGCACCGGGTTGTAGCTGGCCTCCAGCCAGATGATCTTGCCGTGGGCGTCCACCCGTTTGAATGTGCCCGAGACGAACTTACCGGCCCTGAGTTCCTGCCAGAACTCGGCATAGGCAGGGCTGCTGGTCAGCGCCGACGGGCAAAAATCACGGTGGGTCTTGCCGGCCAATTGAGCGCTGCTGTAACCCAGGGTTTTCATAAAGTTGTCATTGGCGCGCAACACCTTGCCATTGAGGTCGAATTCGACCACGGCCATGGAGCGCTCAAGCGCGGCAATCAATCCTTGGTATTCAGCGACTTCGGCCCTCCTGGCCGCCAGTTCTGTTTTTAGTGTGTGATTGAACATGACGTAGCCTCAGCCGTGCGTAGAATCGGGGGTTATCTCCTGCACTATCGGCCAATAAATACCGGACTTGACCGATGAAAAATAAATATCATTTGACGTCAAATACTCGTCGCTCGCCACGCCTGCAAAGCCGAAGAGTACTGATCCTCGCGCCCCCTGTGTTTAAATTGGCGCCCCTTTTCCCTGCCAAGAGAACGTCATGGCCAACCACGACCTGTCCTTCACCCCTGATCCGGATGCCGACTCGATTTCCTCCGACGTGATCGGCTTCAACGGCATCCTGGTCTCCACCCAGATCCCGACCCGCGCCGACGGCAGCCTGGAACTGGGCGACATCACCGCGCAAAGCGAATGCACGCTGCAAGCGCTGAAAGTTGCCCTTGAACGCGCCGGCAGTTCCATGGACCGGGTGATGCACCTGACCATCTACCTGACCGACATGGCCGACCGCGCGGCGTTCAACGAGGTCTACAAGCGCTTCTTCGCCAAGCCGTGGCCGGTGCGTGCCGCGGTTGGCGTGGCGGCCCTGGCGGTGGAAGGCATGCGTGTGGAAGTCACCGCGATGGCCGCCAAGGCCTGAACCCGCGTCGATTGAAACCCCCGTCATTGGCCTGGCACCTTGCAGGCCAAGCCCGCCGGCGGCCCTGCGGTAGGTGCCGGTCAGGCGTTTCACGGCTACAATGCGCGCCTCGACCGTGACAAGCCTGACTAAAAAAACTATGTCCTTGCCCAAACATCACCTGGAATTGCTCAGCCCTGCCCGCGATGTCGCCATCGCGCGCGAGGCCATCCTGCATGGCGCCGACGCCATCTACATCGGCGGCCCAAGCTTCGGCGCCCGCCACAACGCCTGCAACGAGGTCAGCGATATCGCGCAATTGGTCGAATTCGCCCGGCGCTACCACGCCCGCGTCTTCACCACCCTCAACACCATCTTGCATGACAACGAACTGGAACCGGCGCGCAAGCTGATCCATCAGCTCTACGACGCTGGCGTCGACGCGTTGATCGTGCAAGACCTGGGCGTGATGGAGCTGGATATCCCGCCGATCGAGCTGCACGCCAGCACCCAGACCGACATCCGCACCCTGGGCCGCGCCAAATTTCTCGACCAGGCCGGCTTCTCGCAGCTGGTATTGGCCCGCGAGCTGAACCTGCAGGAAATCCGCGCCATTGCCGATGAAACCGATGCCGCCATCGAGTTCTTCATCCACGGCGCCCTGTGCGTGGCGTTCTCCGGGCAGTGCAATATCTCCCACGCGCAGAACGGCCGCAGCGCCAACCGCGGCGACTGTTCCCAGGCGTGCCGCCTGCCGTACACCCTCAAAGACGATCAAGGCCGCGTCGTCGCCTTTGAAAAGCACCTGCTGTCGATGAAAGACAACAACCAGAGCGCCAACCTGCGCGCCCTGGTCGATGCCGGTGTGCGCTCGTTCAAGATCGAAGGGCGCTACAAGGACATGGGCTATGTGAAGAACATCACCGCCTATTACCGCCAGCGCCTCGACGAGATCCTCGAAGACCGCCCCGACCTGGCCCGCGCTTCCAGCGGCCGGACCGCGCATTTCTTCCTGCCCGACCCGGAAAAGACCTTCCACCGGGGCAGCACCGACTATTTCGTCAGCGACCGCAAGATCGACATCGGCGCCTTCGACACCCCGACCTTCACCGGCCTGCCGGTGGGCGTGGTGGAAAAAGCCGGCAAACGCGACCTGCAAGTGATCACCCATGAGCCGCTGTCCAACGGCGACGGCCTGAATGTGCTGGTCAAGCGCGAAGTGGTGGGTTTCCGCGCCAATATCGCCGAGGCCAAGGGCGAGTTCGAGGAAGACGGCGAGAAGCGCTACCGCTATCGCGTCGAGCCGAACGAAATGCCGGCCGGCCTGCATCAGTTGCGCCCCAACCACCCGCTGAACCGCAACCTCGACCACAACTGGCAACAGGCGCTGCTCAAAACCTCCGCCGAGCGCCGGATCGGCCTGTCGTGGGTCGCCCGACTGCGCGAAGCGCGCCTGGAACTGAACGCCACCAGCGAAGAAGGCATCACCGCCAGCGTCGCCCTGCCCGGCCCGTTCGGTGTGGCCAACAAACCGGAACAGGCGCTGGACACCCTGCGTGACCTGCTCGGCCAACTGGGCACCACCGAATACCACGCCACCGCCATCGAGCTGGATGCGCCGCAGGCGTTCTTCATCCCCAACTCGCAGCTCAAGGCCGCGCGCCGTGAAGTGATCGAAGCGCTGACAGCGGCGCGCATCGACGCTCACCCGCGTGGTGGGCGCAAGGCCGAAACCAGCCCGCCGCCGGTGTACCCGGAAGCGCACCTGTCGTTCCTGGCCAACGTGTATAACCAGAAGGCCCGGGATTTCTACCACCGCCACGGCGTGAAACTGATCGACGCGGCCTTCGAAGCCCACGAAGAAACCGGTGAAGTGCCGGTGATGATCACCAAGCACTGCCTGCGTTTCTCGTTCAACCTCTGCCCCAAACAGGCCAAGGGCGTGACGGGGGTGAAGACCAAGGTTGCGCCGATGCAGTTGATCCATGGCGATGAAGTGCTGACCCTGAAATTCGACTGCAAGCCATGCGAAATGCATGTGGTGGGCAAGATCAAGGGGCACATCCTCGGGTTGCCGCAGCCAGGCAGCGTAGTCGGCTACATCAGCCCGGACGATCTGCTCAAGACCATCCCGCGCGCGCCGCATTGATCGAACCGCGGGCGCGCTGCAACGGCGCGCTCGCTCTCGATCACTGCACTTGCACCACAGCTTTGGGGCGCCACCACCAGCCCCTTTGCAACCCGGCGGCAGCCAACAGAATCGCGGCGACGCCCAGCCATTGCAGCCAACCCAGGCGATGCCCAAAGGCAATCCAGTCGACCAGAATCGCCGCAATCGGGTAGATAAACGATAACGCGCCGGTGATGGCCGTCGGTAACTTCTGGATCGCCCCGTACAGCAACACATACATCAAACCGGTGTGTACCACCCCGAGCGTCAACAAGGCCGCCCAGGCGTTGTGCGCCACCGGCAGACTGTGCCACGGCACCAGCGGCGCCAGTAACAACGCACCGGTCGTGACCTGGATCAGCGCGATCAAATGCGGCGGCACCGCCTTCAGGCGCTTGATGATCAGCGCGGCAAGCGCATACAGAAACGCCGCGCCGAGGGCCAGGGCGATACCGGCCAGGTAGTCGCCGCCGGTTGGCTGATTGCCATGGGCGCTGACAATCGCCAGCATCCCGAGGAATGCCACACTCAGCCACGCCAGCTTCGGCACGCTGAGCTTTTCACCGAGAAACAGCGCCGCCAGCATCACCAACATGAACGGCTGCACGTTGTACACCGCAGTGCTGATGGCGATGGACGCGCGGGAATACGATTCGAACAGCAGCAACCAGTTGCCGACAATGGCCACTCCGCTGAGCATCGCCAGGCCGAGCCCGGCCCAACTGAGCAAGTCCCGGCGCAGGTAACCGAGCAGCGCGCACACCAGCAATAACGTCAGCGCCCCGATCACGCAGCGCCAGAACACCACTTCGAGCACCGATACGCCCGACACCAGTACAAACCAGCCAATGGTGCCCGAGATCAGCATGGCGGCGACCATTTCCCACGACCCGCGACGGATGGATGTATCCATGATTGAGACTCCTCAAGTGAGGCTCAATTATGGCAAGCTGGTTCGCCGCGGCTCCAGCGCCTAAAAAAGGCGAAAAGCCTCAATGACCTTTATTTATTAGGCGCACACCATGATCGACACCATCGACCAACAACTGATCGGCGCTTTGATGGACGACTCCCGGCTGTCCCTCAAGGCCCTGGCCGGCATCACCGGCCTGTCCTCGCCCAGCGTCGGCGAACGCCTGCGCCGCCTGGAAGAGCGCGGCGTGCTGACCCATTACACGGTCGACATCGACCCCAAACACTTCGGCTACCTGCTGCAAGCCATCGTGCGTATCCGTCCCCTGCCCGGCCAATTGCAGGAAGTGGAGCGGCAGATCCAGGCCATCCCCGAATTCACCGAATGCGACAAAGTCACCGGCGAGGACTGCTTCATCGCACGCCTGCATGTACGCACCATGGACCACCTCGACAGCCTGCTGGATCGGCTCAACGTCTATGCCGAGACCAACACCGCCATCGTCAAGAAAACCCCAGTGAAGCGACGCCTGCCACCGCTGACGGACTAACGCCGACAAACCTTAGGTGGGGATAGCAGTGGTTCAGGTACTTATGCAGTGACTGACACTCCGCTATCGGGAGCAAGCTCCCTCCCACAGGGCCGGATCAAGTCAGTCGTGCAGAGCCTTGGCCGCGCCCAACAGCCCCTGAAACTTGCGATAACGCGCCTCCAGCACCGGCTGTTGCGCCACGTCCGGTACATACCGCGCCTTGACCGGCATGCCCGCCGCGAGCAACGCAGCGCCCTGCCCGATGGCCAAAAAGCCCAACTTCGCCGCGCCGATGCACGCGCTCAGTTCACTGCCGTGCAGCGTGAAGATTTCCCGCTGCAGGATGTTGGCCAGCAACTGCGCCCAATACTCACTGCGCGCGCCGCCACCCACCAGCGCACAGGCGGTGACGTCGGCGCCGCTCGATTGCACCGCGCGCAACGCGTCGAGCAGGCCAAAACCCACGCCTTCCATCACCGCATACCCCAGCATCGCCGGGGTGCAGTCGTGGCCCAGGTTCATAAAGCCGCCGCGTAATAAAGGGTCGTTATGCGGGGTGCGTTCGCCGGCCAGGTACGGCAGGAACAACGGCGTATCCAGCGGCACCGATTGGCCGATGGGCAACTGGGCCTGGACCTGATCCAACAGCGCCTGTTCATCCGGCATGCCCGTCAGGCGCGTGACCCAGCGCAAACAACTGGCGCCGGCCAGCATCGCGCCCATGGTGTACCAACGGTCGGGCAGCGCATGGCAGAAGCTGTGTACCGCGCTGGCCGGGTTGCCCGCCGCATGGTCGGTGATGGCGACAATCGCCGCGCTGGTGCCCAGCGTGATGAAACCGTCGCCGGCATTGATCGCGCCGATGCCGACCGCCGCAACCGGGTTGTCGCCACCGCCGCCGGCAATCACCACCTCGGCGCGCAAACCCAGCTCGCGGGCGGTCAGACACGCGCTTGCCGCACCGCCCTCCACCAGCCTGGGCATTTGTTCCAGCGCCAGGCCGGTGGCCCGCAGCATGGGGCTGAACCATTGACGATTGGCCACGTCCAGCCACAGCGTTCCGGCCGCATCGGACATCTCGCTGACGCGCTCCCCGCTCAAGCGCAGGCGCAGGTAGTCCTTGGGCGACAGCACGCAATCGATGGCCTTGAACACTTCGGGCTCATGCCGTTGCAGCCAGAGCAGTTTCGGCGCGGTCAAGCCGGCCATGGGCAAGCTGCCGGTGACGTCGGCAAACCCTGGGCCGAGCTGTGCCGCTTCGGCCACCGCGCGCGAGTCGTCCCACAGAATCGCCGGGTATAACACGCGATCGTCATCCCCCAGCAATACCGCGCCGTGCATTTGCCCAGACAGGCCGATGCACGCCACACGGGCAAACGATTCATGAGCGCGCAACACATCCAGCGCCTGCAAACAGGCTTGCCACCAGTCTTGCGGCGCCTGTTCGGACCAGCCGGGGTGCCGGCGCGAGACGCTCAAGCGCACGCCGGCCTGAGCCAGCACCGCGCCGCTGGCGTCCATCAGGATGGCTTTGAGTTCCGAGGTGCCCAGGTCGATGCCGAGGGAAACAGCAGTGTTCATACGCGTGTCATTCCAATCAATCACAGCCACAGGAGTTACGTATTTGCAGGGTCGGCTCCAGACGCACACTGCGGGTCGGCGCATCGGGTGCGGCCATGCGTTGCAGTAACAGGTTGACCGCACGAGCGCCGAGCGCCTGGACCGGCTGGGCGATCAACGTCAGGCGCGGCACAAAGAAATCCGCCCAATCAAAATCATCGAAGCCCACCAGCGCCATCTGCGCCGGCACTTCGATATGTGCATCGCGCAAGGCCTGCATGGCGCCGAGGGTCATCAGGTTGTTGCCGGCCATGATCGCGGTCGGCGGCGCGGCCAGGCCCAGTAACTGCACCGTGGCCTGGCGTGCCGGTTCGGTGTTGGAGCCGCCGTTGACCAGCAGTTGCGGATCGAACGCCAGCCCCGCGGCCGCCAATGCCGCGCGATAACCAGCCACCCGTTCATCCGTGGTGCTGAACCCCAGGCGCCCGGCGATGAAGCCAATTCGGCGATGCCCATGGGCGATCAGGTGGGCAATCAGCGCCTGGGTGGGCTGGGTATTCGCCACCCCGACCTGATCGAATTGTTCACTCATCATCCGGTCCACCAGCACCGCCGGAATCTCGCTGGCCCGTAGATACTCCAGGGCCAGCGAACCGTTCGAAGGCGCCAACACAATGCCGTCGACGCGCCGGTGATGCAGCGCCGTGACCACCCGCAGCTCCTGCTCCGGGTCGTCGTGGGTATCGACGAACAGCATCATGTAGCCGTGCTTGGCGCACTCGGTTTCGATCGCGTGTACGGTTTCGCTGAAGTAATGATTGGACAGCGCCGAGATCGCCACGCCGATGGTGTTGGTGCTCGAACGCGCCAGCGAGCGCGCCAGGGTGTTGGGGATATAACCCAGTTCCTGGATCGCGCGCTGCACCGCTTGCACCGTGGCCGGGCTGACCTTGCGGGTGCCGTTCAACACATGGGACACCGTTGACGTCGACACCCCCGCTCTGCTTGCGACGTCATCCATGGTGACCACGGCGCTGTCCCCCTCAATGACTCAGTGTTTACTCGACCAGCCGCTGTACGTCGCGACGTTGTCGCGGGTGATCAGTTTGGGCGTGAGCAGCGTAACCGTTTCGGCCGGCGCCTTGTCGTTGAGAAGGTCATTGCCGATATTCACCGCCGTCTGCGCCATGGCCCATGGGTCCTGGCTGGAGGACGCCTGGATCTGGGTGTCGGTCTTCAGCGCATTCTCGATATCCGGCGCGCCATCTACCGAGGTGATGATGATACCGCTGCGTTTGAGCTGCTTGGCCGCCAGGTCGCTGCCGATGGCCTGGGGGTCGTTGATCGCGAACAGACCGTCGATTTTCGCAAAACGCGTGAGGTAGCCCTGCATCACGTTCAGGCCGCCTTCACGCGAGCCCTTGCCGTCCTGGTCATCGGACAGCACCTTGATCTGCGGCGCAGCGGCCAAGGCGGCCTTGCAACCTTTGACGCGGTCGGTCACGGCGGTCACTTGCGGGCCGTTCTGGATAATCACGTTGCCTTTACCCGCGAGTTTGTCCACCAGGAATTGGCAGGCCAGTTTGCCGGCTTCGACGTTGTCGGTCTGCACGGTCGCGTTGACCCCCTTGGCGTCCACGTCCACCGCCACCACGACGATACCGGCGTCACGGGCTTTCTTGATCGCCGAGGCCATGGCGGAGGGGTCGACGGCGTTGATCAGAATCAGGTCGACCTTGGACGAGATGAAGTTGTCGATCTGCGAAAACTGCTTGCTCAAGTCATAGTCGGCCGACACCGACGTGACCTTGACGCCGGGGTTCAGCTCCTTGGCGCGGGCCGTGGCGCCGTCGGCCAGGGTCACGAAATACGGGTTGCCCAGCGAGCCCATGCTGATGCCCAGGGCTTTCAATTCACGCGCTTCCACGGCTTGGGACATCAGGGCAGCCAAGGCAATGACGGGAAAGATGTGTTTTAGGTTCATGTGGGTCTCTCTTGTGATTGTTGTAGGAGTGAACTCAGGTCCGCGCACCGGACTGGCGATAGCGATCCAGCGCGACCGCGCCGATGATCACGATGCCCTTGATGATGTACTGCCAGATATCCGAGACGCCCAGCAGCACCAGGCCATTGGTCAGTACCGCGATGATCAGTGCGCCGATCAGCGTGCCGCCGATGGTGCCGACACCGCCGGTAAAGCTGGTGCCGCCGAGGATCACTGCAGCGATCGCATCCAGCTCGTAGGATTGCCCCAGTTGCAGGCCATTGGCGGCGAACAGGCGTGAAGCACTCATCACCGCGCCAAGCCCGGCCAACGCACCGGACATCGCGTAGACGAACAGCAGCACCTTCCACACCTTGATCCCGGAGAGCCGCGCCGCTTCCGGGTTGCCGCCCACCGAATAGATCTGCACGCCCATCACCGTGCGCCGCAGGATGAACCACGACAACGCCACCACCGCGACCGCGATCACCACCAACCACGGCACGCCGAGGATCGAGTCATTGCCGATAAAGGCAAACGGCAGGTCGGGGTTGAACACGGTCTTGTCGTCGGCCAGCAAACGCGCCAGGCCGCGCATGGCGGTCAGCGCGCCGAGGGTGACGATAAACGGCGGCAAGCGCATGAACGCGATCAACCCACCGTTGACCAGGCCCAGCAACAGGCCAAAGCCAATCCCGGCGGCAATCCCGAACATGCCGAACTGCGGCGACATCGAGGCCTGCAACGCCACCACGGCGGACGCCGCGAGGATCGCGCCGACGGACAGGTCGATGCCCGCGGTGAGGATCACAAAGGTCATGCCCGCCGCCAGCACCACGTTGACCGAGGCCTGTTGCGTGATGATCGACAGGTTCTGCACCGTCAGGAAGTTTTCGCTGGCCAGGGCAAAGCCCACCAGCAGCAGGACCAGCACCGGCAGCATGCCGACGCTGCGCATCAGTTCCCTGAGCCGCTCGGCCTTGCCGATTGGCGGGAGGGTCATTGTGTTGTTCGAATCAGCCATGGGCAGCCACCTGATCGCCACCGGTGGCGAGGTCAATAATACGTTCCTGGGAAATGACGTGGCCCGAAGCCCCGCCGACTTCGGCCACCAACTGGCCTTCGCGCATGATCAGCACGCGGTCGCAGGTGCCGATGATTTCCGGCAACTCGCTGGAAATCACCACGACGCCTACGCCGGCCTGCGCCAGTTGATTGATGATGCGGTAGATCTCGGATTTGGAGCCGATGTCCACGCCGCGCGTGGGTTCGTCGAGGATCAGCACATGCGGCTTGACCTCCAGCAGCCGCGCCAACAAGACCTTTTGCTGATTGCCGCCGGACAACGCGCCGACGTTGACCTTGCCCGACGCCACGCGAATCGACAGCGACTTGATCGCGTCCTGCGAGCGTTGCGCGGCATGCCGTCGATTGAGCACGCCACCGGCATGGGCGTCCGGCACACAGGCGCAGACATTGATGTTGTCGGCCACGCTCATGTCCAGGAACAGGCCCTGGGCCTTGCGGTCTTCGGTGAGGTACACCACGCCGGCGCGGATCGCGTCGGCCGGGGTGCGCAGTTGGGTGACGGTCTTGCCCACCACTTCCAGGGTGCCGCCGGTGCGCGGGTCGGCGCCGAAGATCAGCCGCGCCAGTTCGGTGCGCCCTGCCCCCACCAGGCCGGCGATGCCCAGCACTTCGCCGGCATGCAGGTCGAAGCTGCAGTTGCGCACGCGTTTGCCGTCGGCCATGTCGCGCACGCGCATCACCACCGCGCCAGGGTCATAGGCCGCGTGCTCCTTCTTGTAGAAACCGGAGAGGTCGCGGCCGACCATCATCTTCACCAACACCTCGGCCGACAGCGCGTCGCGGGTCAGTTCGCCGATGTACTGGCCGTCGCGCAGCACCGAAACCCGGTCCGACAATTCGTAGATCTCAGCCATGCGATGGCTGATATAGATGATCGCCAGGCCCTGGCTGCGCAGCTGTTTGATCAGCGCGAACAGGCGGTCGGTCTCGCGCGACGAGAGCGGCGTGGTGGGCTCGTCCATGACCAGGATCTTGGCGTGGGCATGCAGGGCGCGGGCGATTTCCACCAATTGGCGTTCGGCAATCGACAGGCTGCTGACCCGCGTCGCCGCGGTGAACTCGGCACCCAGGCGTTGCAGCACTTCCACGCAACCGGCCTGCATGCCCTGGCGGTCGATGGTCCAGCCACGGCGCAGTTCGCGGCCCAGGTAGATGTTCTCGGCCACGCTCAGGTTCGGGCACAGGCTCAGTTCTTGATAGATCACGGCGATGCCGAGGGCTTTGGCGGTGGCGGGGTCGAACGTGGCGACAGGCTGGCCGGCGATGCGGATGGTGCCGCCCGGGTCGGCCTGGTAAGCGCCGGAGAGGATTTTCATCAGGGTGGATTTGCCGGCGCCGTTCTCCCCCATCAAGGCGTGGATTTCGCCGGGGTAGACTTTCAGGCTGACATTCTTGAGCACGCGCAAACCGCTGAAGGTTTTGCTGATGCCCTGCATTTCAAGCAAGGGTTCGAGGCTCATGACTGAGCTCCTGAATTTATTATTTTTGTATTCGCGCTCCTTGGATCAGAGCCGATCACCACCGACTCTAATCAGATAGATTTGCTTACGCAAGCGCTTGCGTAGCCCGTTTGTCGCTTGATGAAACGTTTCATCAAGCGACTTAACCGCAACCTCAGCGTTCTTAACGTTTTGGCAGCATGCGCAGCAAGGTGTTGTCCCGCACCCAATAGTGGTGGAACAAACCGGCGGCGGCGTGCAGGCCGATCAGCCAATAACCGGCGCTGCCCAACCATTCATGCCAGTGCTTGAACTGCCTGGCCAGGTCGGGGTCCGCTGCGACCAGGGTCGGCAAGGAAAACTCGAAATACGGCACCGGTTTGCCTGCGGCGTTGAGCATCAGCCAGGCCAGCAGCGGCGTGACGATCATCAGGCCGTACAACGCCAGGTGCATCAGGTGCGACACACCCGTCTGCCAGGCCGGCGGGCGCGGCACGATCGGTGGGCGCGGCGTCAGGCGCCCGAGCAGGCGCAGCCAGACCAGCAGGAAAATCCCGATACCGAACAGCGCATGGGCGCCGAGGAACAGCCCCTTGAGTGCGTGCCCGCGGGGCAACAGACCTTTGATTTCGATGCAACCGTACACGCCGACAAACAACGCCAGCATCAACCAGTGCAGAATCATCGACAGCCTTGAATAGCGCGCTGTCATCAGGTTTTCGCTCATAGAAAAGGCACCTTGTGCAGGGGTTGGGGCCGAACCCGGCCTTGATAAAGTCGCAGTCACCCTGCCCGGCTAGTCTTAAGACAATCTGAAGATCGCTGAAACGATCATTTTCGCCACCTTCAGACTTCGTTAAGAAATGCCTTTGATACTTCTCCCAACTTCACTTGGGAGGCATAACGCCAATGCCCGGTATCGATTGGAAGATTCCCCTGCCCCTGCTGTTCGGCCAAGCCGACAGCGCATCGCTGTGCCTTTCCCGAGCACTGCCTCAAGACCCCCAACGCCCGGCCTTCGAAGCCTTCATCCAGCAGCGCTTTCGGATTGCCCACGGCGCCGATATCCGTCATTTCATGCCGCAGCTGTTTGGCGTCAGCCAGGCCAACGGTGAACTCTGCGCCGTCGCCGGGGTGCGCCTGGCGAGCGACGAGTCGTTGTTCCTGGAGCGCTACCTCGACCATCCGATCGAGCCGCTGATCAGCGCCGCCGCCGCGCAACCGGTAGACCGCCGGGCCATCGCCGAAGTCGGCAACCTGGCCGCCAGCGACACCGGCAGTGCGCGCCTGAGCATCATCGCCATCACCTGGTTGCTGGCCATGGCCGGCCTGGAGTGGGTGGCATTCACCGGCAATATCGGCCTGGTCAACAGTTTCCATCGCCTCGGCCTGAAGCCCGTCACCCTGTGCGCCGCCGACCCGCAGCGCCTGGGCGATGAGCGCCATCACTGGGGCAGTTATTACGAAAGCCAACCCTGGGTGCATGTCGGCAATATCCGCGCCGGCTTCATCCATCTGCGCAACATGGGCCTGTTCTCGCGCCTGGGGTTGCCGACCACGATTGAGGATGCCAGCCATGTCGCCTGAAACCCGCCGTTTCCACGCTGTTCTTCGCGGCTATGCCGAACGCAATGACGGCGCCGTCGCCCTGTGGGGCGACACCTTGAAGATGGATTACACCGCGCTGTTCGCCGAGGTGACCGCTCGACAGGAACGCCTGCGCGATGAAGGCGTGAAGGTGGTGGCGCTGGCCCTGGACAATGGCATCGAGGCCATGCTGTGGGACCTGGCGATCCTGTTCGAAGGCTTGACCTGCCTGACCCTGCCGCCGTTCTTCAGCCCGACCCAGCGCGCCCACTGCCTGGAACAGAGCCACGCCGAGCGCGTGATCGCCGAGCCCTACCTGGACGCCGAATTGCACGCTGGCGGTTACCGCAAAACCGGTGACTTCTGGTGCCGCGCGTTCGACGGCCGCCCTTCGATGCCCCTGGGCACGGCCAAAGTGACCTTTACCTCCGGCACCACCGGCACGCCCAAAGGCGTGTGCCTGAGCGCCGACAGCGTATTGCGGGTGGCCCGCGAGTTGTACCAGGCCAGCCATGCCAGCGACCCGCGCCATCACCTGTCATTATTGCCGCTTGCCATCCTGCTCGAGAACCTGGGGTGCTACGCCGCGCTGTATGCCGGCGCCACCTTGAGCCTGCCCAGCCAGAAGAGCCTGGGCATCCAGGGCGCCAGCGCGGTGGACGCCGCGCAATTGCTCGGTTGCCTGGCGGTGCGCCAACCCCACAGCCTGATCCTGGTTCCGCAATTGCTGCTGATGCTGGTCATCGCCGCCGAGCAGAAAGCCTTCAACCCGCAAGGCCTGCGCTTTGCTGCGGTGGGCGGTGCGCGGGTCTCCGAGGCCTTGCTGTTGCGCGCGCAGCACTTGGGCGTGCCGGTGTTCGAAGGCTACGGCCTGTCGGAATGCGCCTCGGTGGTGTGCCTCAACCGGCCCGGTGCCCAGCGCGCCGGCAGTGTTGGCCAGCCGCTGCCCCATGTGGAGATCCGCCTCGCCGAAGACAACGAGGTGCTGATCAAGGGCTCGACCTTGCTCGGCTATCTGGGCCAGACCGAACAGCCCGAACAATGGTGGCCCAGCGGTGACCTGGGCGCGTTCGACGACGACGGTTTTCTCTACCTCAAAGGCCGCAAGAAGCATCAATTCGTCACCAGTTACGGGCGCAACGTCAACCCGGACTGGGTCGAGGCCGAACTGACCCAGGGCGGCGCCATCGCCCAGGCCTTCGTCTACGGCGAAGCCCTGCCGCAGAACCACGCGCTGCTGTGGCCTCATCGCGCCGACTGCACCGACGCCCAACTGGCCGCCGCCGTGGCCCTGGCCAACAGCGCCCTGCCCGACTACGCACAGGTGCATTGCTGGACGCGCCTGGAAGAACCGTTCACCGCCGCCAACGGCTTGCTCACCGCCAATGGCCGGCCACGGCGTGACGCCATCGTCGCGCGTTATCAATCTCAACTTGCCCCTGCACTCAACGAGGAAACTTCATCGTGAACTTTTTCGACACCCTGCAAGACGCTACCCAACAAGAACGCCAGACCCTGTTCAGCCTGCCGATCATCCGTGATGCACTGGAAGGCAAGGTCAGCCTGGAGAGCTACCGTGAATTCCTCGCCCAGGCCTACTACCACGTGCGCCACACCGTGCCGTTGATGATGGCCTGCGGTGCGCGCCTGCCCTCGCGCCTGGAGTGGCTGCGCAAGGCGGTCTGCGAGTACATCGAGGATGAATATGGCCATGAGCAATGGGTGCTCGATGACATCGCGGCCTGTGGCGGCGACCGCGACGCGGTACGTGACGGACGCCCGGGCTTGCCCATCGAGTTGATGGTCAGCTACCTCTACGACCTGATCGCCCGTGACAACCCGGTCGGCCTGTTCGGCATGGTCAATGTGCTGGAAGGCACCAGCATCGCCCTGGCCACCCACGCCGCCGGCAGCATCCGCGATCATCTGCAACTGCCGGAGACGGCGTTCAGCTACCTGAGCTCCCACGGTGCCCTGGACATCGGGCACATGGAAACGTACCGCCGCTTGATGAACAGCCTGGACGACCCCGAAGACCAGGCCGCCGTGATCCGCGCCTCCAAAGTCGTGTACGCGCTGTACACCGACATGTTCCGCAACCTGCCGCGTAGCGGGGAGGCTCCCCATGCACCTGTCTGAAGCCCGTGTGGTGCTGACCGGCGCCAGCGGTGGCATTGGCCTGGCGATTGCCACCGCACTGTGCGCCAGTGGCGCGCATGTGCTGGCCGTGGCGCGTCATCGCGAACCGCTGGAAGCCTTGTTGGCGCAATACCCGGAACAACTGTGCTGGGTCGGCGCCGACCTGACCTTCCTCAACGACCGGCGCAAGGTGCTGGCCGCCGCGCAAGCCATCGGCGGCGTCAACCTGCTGATCAACGCAGCCGGGATCAACCACTTCGCCATGCTGGAACAGCTCGACGAAAATGAGATCAACGGCATGCTCGCGTTGAACATCACCGCGCCGATCTGCCTGACCAAGCTGCTGCTGCCCATGCTCAAGCAAGCCGCGAGCGCGATGGTGGTGAACGTCGGCTCCACTTACGGCTCCATCGGTTACCCCGGCTATGCCACCTACTGCGCGACCAAGTTCGCCTTGCGCGGGTTTTCCGAAGCCCTGCGCCGGGAACTGGCCGATACGCGGGTCGGCGTGTTGTACGTCGCGCCGCGTGCCACCCACACGCGGATGAACAGCCCTGCGGCGCAGGCCTTGAACGATGCGCTCAAATCCAATGTCGACGACCCGCACAGCGTGGCCGCCGCCGTGATCAAAGCGATTGCCAACGACCGCCGCGACCTTTACCTGGGCTGGCCGGAGCGCTTTTTTGTGCGCCTCAACAGCCTGCTGCCGAACCTGGTCGACCGAGGCTTGCGCAAACAACTGCCGCTGGTCCGCCGCCTCAGCGATAAACCCGTGAAAAAGGATCTGAACCCATGAAACGCCTCTTCGCCGCGCTGCTGCTCACCGCCCTGAGCCCACTCACCTGGGCGCTGGACAGCGCCGACCAGCAACGCCTGACCGAGATCCAGACACGCTGGGCCCATATTCAATACAACTTGCCCGAGGAACAGCGCACCAAGGCCTTTGAGCAACTTGCCGCCCAGGCGACAGCCTTCACCCAGGCGCGCCCTCAAGCGGCCGAGGCCTGGATCTGGTCCGGCATCGTCAGCAGCAGTTGGGCCGGTGCCCAGGGCGGGCTTGGCGCGTTGAGCAAGGTCAAGGCGGCCAAGGTCGACCTGGAAAAAGCCCTCGCCCTCGACCCCAAGGCCCTGCAAGGCTCGGCCTACACCAGCCTCGCCGCATTGTATGATCGGGTTCCCGGCTGGCCGATCGGCTTTGGCGATGCCGACAAGGCTGACCAGTTACTCAAACAGGCCTTGCAACTGAACCCGACGGGCATAGATAGTCTGTATTTCTGGGGGGATCACCTGTACCGGCAAAAACGCTACAGCGAAGCCCGCGAGGCCCTGCAAAAAGCCTTGCTCGCCGCTCCACGGCCGGGCCGGGAAACCGCCGATGCCGGGCGGCGCAAAGAGATCGAAAGCGTGCTGGCCGACATCAACAAAAAACTCAACTGACGGGAGTCCGCGTGCGCCTATTACTGATCGAGGATGACGAAGCATTGGGTGAAGGTATTCACCAGGCGCTGGTGCGGGAAGGCTACACCGTTGATTGGCTCAAAGATGGCAGCAGTGCATTACATGCACTGCTCAGCGAAACCTTTGACGTGGCGGTGCTCGATCTCGGGCTGCCGCGCATGGATGGGCTGGAGGTGCTGCGCCGCTTGCGCGACAGCGGCTCGAACCTGCCGGTGCTGATCCTCACGGCACGGGATGCCACCGAAGACCGGATCGCCGGGCTGGACGCCGGCGCCGACGATTATCTGATCAAGCCCTTCGACCTGGCCGAGCTCAAGGCGCGCCTGCGCGCGTTGCTGCGCCGCAGCGCCGGGCGCGCACGGGTGATGATCGAGCACGCGGGCATCTGCCTGGACCCGAGCACGCAACAGGTCAGCTACCACGGCGAACCGGTGCTGCTCACCCCCAAGGAGTATCAACTGCTGCACGAACTGCTGTCGCCACCGGGCCGCGTCATGACCCGCGACCAGTTGATGCAGTTGCTCTACGGCTGGAACGAAGAAGCTGAAAGCAACACCCTTGAAGTGCATATCCATCACCTGCGCAAGAAGTTCTCCAGCGAGCTGATCCGCACCGTTCGCGGCGTCGGCTATCTGGTTGAGGAGCGCGGATGACTTCTATACGACGGCGAACCCTGACCCTGATCATCGGCCTGCTGCTCGCCGGTCTGCTGCTGATCAGCGCGCTCAACCTGCATGACAGCAACCACGAAATCGCCGAAGTCTATGACGCGCAACTGGCGCAGAACGCCCGCCTGCTCCAGGGCGTGATGAGCATGCCGCTGGCCAGTCAGGACCAGGAAGACCTGTACCGCGCATTCAACAAAGCCTTGGGCGAAGCGATGCCCAAAGTGGATGGGCACCCCTACGAAAGCAAAGTCGCCTTCCAGGTGTGGAACCCCAAGGGCGAACTGCTGGTGTTCACCGCCAGCGCCCCGTCATTTGTCCCCGCGCCCACCCAGCCGGGCTTCAGCAACGTCGAAGACCTGAACGGCCGTCAATGGCGCGGCTTTGTGCTCAAGGACAAGGACAACGGCCTGCGGATCTGGGTGGGCGAGCGCGACGACGTGCGCGACGACCTGGTGCAACGCATCGTGCGGCATACCTTGTGGCCCAACGTGCTGGGCAGCCTGATTCTCGCGGCGATGGTCTGGCTGGCGATCGGCTGGGGCCTCAAGCCCCTGGCCGATATGGCCGCCACCCTGCGCGCGCGGCATTCGGGCTCGCTCGAACCGATGCAACTGACGCCGCTGCCCACGGAGCTTGAGCCGATGCAGGCGGCGCTCAACCGCATGCTCGCGCAGATCCAGGAAATGCTCGGCCGCGAACGGCGCTTCATTGCCGATGCGGCCCATGAAATGCGTACACCATTGGCGGTATTGCGCGTGCATGCCCAGAACCTGCTGGAAGCCGGCACAGAAACCGAACGGCGCGAGTCCCTGGCCTTTCTGATCGCCGGCGTCGACCGCACCAGCCGCCTGGTCAACCAATTGCTGACCATGGCGCGCCTGGAGCCCAGCGCCGGGCAACCGCCGGTACAGGCCATCGACCTGGCGACAACGGTGCGCGAAACCCTGATTCAGTTGACCCCGTGGCTGTTGAGCAAAGGCCTTGAGCTGGTATTCGACGTCGAGGATGGCCCGTGCCCGGTGAATACCGACGCCGCCGCGATCAATATCGCCCTGACCAACCTGGTGACCAACGCCGCGAATTTCTCCCCGGAACACGGGGTGATCACCGTGGGCTTGCGCAAGAACGCCATGCGTTTTGCCCTTACCGTCGACGATCAGGGCCCTGGCATCGACGAAAACCAGCGCGAGCGCCTGTTCGAACGCTTCTACAGCCGTGGCAATGCCCAAGGCGCAGGCCTGGGCCTGACCATCGTACAAACCATCGCCCAACGCCTGGGCGGCCAGGTCAGCCTGGAAAACCTGGCGGCCGGCGGCCTGCGGGCGACCCTGGAAATCCCTGCCTGACGGAGCATCAGCCGGCCCATGTGACCAGCCACATCGCGCCGACCAGCAAGACCTGGCCGACGATCACATACACCGCGAAGTAACGACCGCCGCTGACCCCGGCCACCACGCACTTGCTCAGCGCGTTGCAACTGACCGCGAGCAACACCGGGATGGACGCGGCCTCCAGGGACAGCTGGCCGCTGGTGGCCAGGGCCGCGATCGAGGCGATGGACGCGTGGGCATCGGCAAAGCCACTCAGGGTGGCAGTCAATATCACGCCGACCTGGCCGAAGTGATGGAGCATCAGCGACGACAAGAAGGTAATGCCGGTCAGGGTCACGACCATGATCAGCGCCAGCTTGAGGTCGAATGCGCCGCCCACCTTGATGGTTTGGCTGGCCGCCGCCGTCGGCGCGTGCCACATCAGGCACACACCGTACAACGCGGTGGTGGCAAACCCGGCGAGCAGTGGCCAGGCCATCTGCGACAGCAGTGCCGGTTCCACGGTGCCGAGGATCAGCGCCACCTGGGCCACCGTCGCAATATTCGAGAAAATGGCCGCCGCCGCGAGGATGCGCAGGTGCTCCGGCTCTTTGGCGACCATCTGGCCCATGGCGGCAACGGTCACGGTACTGGAGGCGAACCCCGAAGCAATGGCGCTCACGACGTAGCCATAACGTGGCCCCAGCGCGCGCACCGCCACGTGCCCCACCGCGCCGACCGCCATCAACAACACCGTCAACGTGCAGATAGTGCGCGGGTTCAGCGCGCCGTAGGGGCCGATAAAGCGATCCGGCGCCAACGGCAGGACCACCAGCGCAACGACCAACAACAACAGGCCGTCGCGCATTTCAACATCGGTCAATTGACTGCGGGCAAAGTTGTGCAACTTGTCGCGATAGGCCAGCAGGCCGGCCACCACCACGCCGACGGCCGTGGCCTGTTCGGGAGCGACCCCACACCAGGCGCCCAATAGCAGCACCGTGAGCAACGCCACTTCACTGGTGATCCCCGGGTCGTTGTCCCGGCTCTTCCAGTAAGCGGTACTGACGATCACGGCCAGGCACCCGGCGATCAGGCCCAGCAACAGGCCACCGCCGACTTGCTGCGAGACGTAGCCCAATAACGCGGTAATCGAATAGGTGCGCAAACCGGCAAACGCGCGCAACTCGCCCTGGCCCTTGTGGCGTTCGCGCTCAAGGCCGATCAGCATGCCGATGCCCAGCGCCGCGGCGGCACCGGCCAGCCCGAGGGTTTGCGTCATTTACAGGCGCCTTCAGGGCGTGATCGCGACCTTCATGACACCGTCGCGCTGATGGGCAAACAGCTCATAGGCAGCCTCGATATCGTCGAGCTTGAAACGGTGCGTCACCAGGGGCGACAGATCCACCCCGCCGCTGGCCACCACGGCCAGCAAGCGGCGCATGCGTTCCTTGCCGCCGGGGCATAGGGTCGACACGATGCTGTAATCCCCCAAGCCGGCGCTGAACGCGTCGTAGGGAATGTGCAGGTCGCTGGAGTAGACCCCCAGGCTGGAGACCCGCCCTCCCGGACGCAGCACGCGCAATGCCGACTCGAACGTACCCTGGGTGCCCAGGGCCTCGATCGCTACATCAACCCCACGGCCGTCGGTGATGGTCATGATCTGCTCGACCACATTGCCTTTCTTGAAGTCGACGATATGGGTGGCGCCCAGGCTGCGGGCGACGTTCATGCGCTCGCTGACGCCATCGACACCGATGATCATCGACGCGCCTTTGAGCCGGGCGCCCGCCACCGCGCACAGGCCGATCGGCCCGAGGGCGAAGACCGCGACGGTGTCGCCGATGGTCACCTCACCGCGCTCGGCGCCGGAAAAGCCGGTGGACATGATGTCCGGGCACATGAGCACCTGTTCGTCGCTCAGCCCATCGGGGATCGGGCACAGGTTGGCCAGCGCATCGGGGACCAGTACGTATTCGGCCTGGCAGCCGTCGATGGTATTGCCGAACTTCCAGCCGCCGGCCGCGCGAAAGCCATGCCGGGTGTCGGGGCCGTCCTGGGAGCCGCAGCCGCACAGGCAGGCATAACTCTGCCCGCTGGGCGTGATGGCGCCGGCGATCACCCGCTGCCCCTCAACGAAACCGCGCACCTGGGAGCCCAGCCGCTCGATCACGCCCACCGGTTCATGGCCCACGGTCAGCCCTTTGGCCACCGGGTACTCACCGCGCAGGATATGCACGTCGGTGCCGCAGATGGTCGTGGTGGTGATACGCACCAACGCGTCCAGCGGGCCGACTTCGGGGATGGGTTTGTCGTCGAGGACGATGCGGTTTTTTTCAACGAAGACAGCTGCTCTCATGGTTGCCACGGCGTGATCTCCTGCGTCTGGAAAAGCCTGAATGACATCCAGACTGCACCGCGATGACAACACGGGGGTTGATCATTATCAACAATCCTCTGATTGATCGAGACACCCGGCCGGATGTCGCTGAGCGTGCGCTGGCTCAAGGCGACTTGATGCAAGTCAAACCGGCGCCGGCGCCCGGCGCCATGATCTAGAGTAAGTATCATTGCCCGATGCTATCTGCTGGTTACCCAAGGGAGATTGCCCATGTCTGCTCAAGCACGTTTCTTACTGCTGGTTTCGCCACTGATGGAACACAGCCCCGCCTTCGACCGGGCCGCCGCCCTGGCCAAGGCTGAAGGCGCCGCGCTGCACATCCTCGCCTTCGATTACCTGGAAGGCCTGGCTACCGCCGGCCTGGTCAACGAGCAGGCGCTGGAACAGATGCGAATTGGCTATGTAGAGCGCCATCACCAGTGGCTGGAGGATCAGGCCAGGCCTTTGCGCAACCTCGGCCTGACCGTCACCACCGAAGTGGCGTGGGTGGAGCGCCCGCTGCAGGAAATTCTGATTCGTCTTAAGGAAGAGCCCATGGCCGTGGTGATCAAGGCGCTGGAGCATGAGTCCCTGTTGTCGCGCTTGTTGTTTACGCCGCTGGACGTCCACCTGATTCGCGAATGCCCGGTGCCACTGCATTTTGTCAGCGGTGCGCCCCATGCGTTACCGCGCAAGATCGTCGCGGCCGTCGACCCGTTCCATCACGACGAGCACTACGACAGCCTTAACGACCGCATCCTGCATGAAGCCGTCAAACTGGCGACAGCCTGTGATGCCGAGGTCGAGGTGATTTATGCCCATGACCTGTCCGATCTCGGCGCTCAGGAGTATGGATTCGGCAGCGGTGCCGGGTTCTTCTCTTCGGTGGCCGCCAAACGGCTGTTCGACGAACAGGGGCAGGCCTTCAATGACTTGGCCGCGCGCAACGGTATTCCGCCGGCGCAGCGCCATATGATTTTGGGTAACCCGGCGAAAGTGCTGTCCAGCTATGCCGATGCCTACAACGTCGATGTGATCGTCATGGGCCGGGTCGGTCATCGCGGCCTATCGCGCCTGCTCGGCAGTACCGCCGAAATGCTGCTGTACAAAATGCCTTGCAGCGTGTGGATGGTTAAACCGGAAGTGCTCGACTGAGCGCGGCAACGTATGCACACCCTCGCTGCACACTCGCAGCGAGGGGCATGTCAAAGGCATTCATTAGGGTGGCATAGCGAGGCTTATTGCACTCAAAAGCGATCAGCGGTTCAAATATATAAACCTTGCACCTATCTTTCTCCAATGTTTGGATGTTAAGTGAGAGGAATGTATATGTGTATGTGCAAGAGGCTTTTGTGATGAAGTCAACTCCAATTCTTGTACAAGTCCAACATTTAAAAACAACCTGCGCGAGCTGCAGCGTTTTAGAGTTGTGTTTACCCCTGGGTTTGACCGAGATCGAAGTGGGTCGCCTGGACACATTGATTCCACAACGCGTCAAAGTCAAAAAAGGTGCTTCGCTGTATCGCACCGCTGATCCGTTACGCTCGCTTTACGCCGTGCGTACCGGATTCTTCAAGACCTGCATACTGTCCATGGATGGTCGCGAGCAAGTCACCGGGTTCCAGATGGCCGGGGAAATGCTCGGCCTCGACGCCATCAGTGCCGACACCCATGCCTGCAACGCGATTGCGCTGGAAGACAGCGAAGTGTGCCCTCTGCACTTCAACCAACTGGAGCGACTGGCCGGTCAAATACCGTCGTTGCAACATAACTTGAACAAAATCATGAGCCGCGAAATTGTGCGTGATCACGGCATGTTATTGCAGATGGGTAATATGAACGCCGATGAGCGGCTTTGTGCATTTGTATTGAATATATCAATGCGTATGAGTACGCGTGGTTATTCATCGCGATCTTTTATATTACGCATGAGACGAGAAGAGATCGGCTCTTATCTGGGCCTGCGCCTGGAGACGGTGTGCCGCAGCATTGCGCAGTTACGCAAACTGGGCCTGGTGCATATCAGCGCACGCAATGTCGAGATTCTCGACCTGGCGAAACTCAAGACGTTCATATCCGGCTGTCATCGGCATGGTCCCGAGTAACAGGGCCTCATCTGATCCAAATCAGCTTTATCTGTCGGCAAAGGCGTAGAACCGAAGCAACAGGGGGCCGCTCCTGTCGCCCCCAAACCTCGGAGCTCACACCATGCTTACCGTCGAAGAGCACAACAGACAAGCCGCCATCGCCTATAAAACAAGCCCGGAACCGCACTGGATCGATAAGCTCAATGACGGCCGCCATGTGCTGGTGCGCCCGCTGAGAATCGAAGACCGGGATCGCGAATATAACTTCATCAAGAGCTTGTCTCGCGAGTCCCGGCACGCGCGCTTCCTCGGCGAAATCAACGAGCCCGGCAAGACCCTGCTCGATCAATTGATGGACGTCGACAATCAGCAACGCGTGGCGTTTATTGCCCTGGTGCATGACAACGGCAAACTGATCGAAATCGGCGTTGCGCGCTATGCCGCGGCCAAAGAGCACGAATGCGAATGCGCGGTCACCGTGGCGGACCCTTGGCAGCACCTGGGACTTGGGCACATTTTGATGCAACACCTGATGACCGCGGCGAAAGCAAACAACTTCACGTCGATGTACACCGTGGATGAAGCGAGCAACACCCCGTTGCGTGAGTTGACCAACGCGTTGGGCTTCCACACCGTCACCAATCCGGATGACGCTACCCAAGTGATCAGCAGCGTGAAGCTCTGAGTAGCAGCACGGTAAAAGGGCGGCGCGCCGCCCTTGCCTTCCATACACTCGTTTGAGTGTATTCATACCGAACCGAAAACGTCTGTTGCGCGAACGCCTGTAAGCAGGGTGAACCGCACCTGCGCCTGGCACTGCGTAATACCGGGTAACGGTGTTTTGGCTGAACGAAGGAATCAAGACCGCTTCTGTCGCTACACAAGGTTAATGCCACGGGCACTGCCCCCCTGGCGTCATCTCGTAACCTCAGGCGACAGACCTCATGACCAGTGTTTCCACGCACATCACCGCACAACCCCAGCCATTCGCCCTATCCCACCTGCCACTCGCCAGACACAAACGCGAAGCCCCTGCCCCCACCGAGTCGGCAGGCGACGCTCGTACCGAAGGCGATCGCGCATTGGCGGCCGAATACAGTACTGCGTTGCTGCTGGCGGCCAATCGCGAGAGCAATATCAACATCCGCCCGATACCTGCCGATTCCTCATTCGGTCGGTGGTGGGGGCAGTTGCGTGCCGCCTTTCGATCACCCGACGTCGTTCAGTGGATGCGTGACAAAGGTATTAATGCTGAGTCGATAACACTCAAACCGGAATCGGGAACGATCACCTTCAAGCTCAAGCCTTCGGTTGATCCCGAGCAGAAACTGCATACCGTCGGGCAAGACGACAGGCGCTGGGGCGCGATCAGCGGCCCCATCCTCCAGGCCGCGCGCGTGATCAACGCGGGCCACGAGGATACGGCCTTCACGCCGCCGGCAAGTGATCTCAGTGAATCCGCACCTTGGTTTATGGTGGGGCGGTTTTATCAAGAGCGGCAAGACCTTACAGGACCGGCGATGCGCAGGCGCGCTGAAGAACTCGACCGGGACCAAGGTTTTTCACGCCTCGACCCGAGCAGCGCGGCAGACTTGATTGAATCGCGTAGCGCGGACGCGCTCCAAAAACAGGAAGCCACGGTGGGCGATGTGCTGAATCGGTATGAGGCCATCAACGAGCTGCGGCACCTGGCAAAGTCCGTGGACATCCGCAATCCCGAGCAAATCCCGGGCGAATTGAAGAGGCGGACGCTCTCTCTGTCTTCCCCGAGCACCTACCAACCCATCAGTGCTAGCCAATCGAACAGGGTCAGCCTCGTGCAATTCCTGGAAGATCATGGCTGGCATATTCCCACCCATCACGAACAGCTGGAGAACCTCGCAACCGCCCTCTCAACCCCGGCGCCCAAGATGCCAGCGCACGGTAACCTCGGCGGAGCGCTGGCTTGGCCTGTGCCGCTGGATCAGGGAGACCTGCAACAGCTGAAGGCAGATATTGGTACAGGCAAAATTGGCGATATTGACTTAGGACCGTCAAAAAATGTCCTGGACTACCTGCTGAGCGGCAGGACAATTTCCGCGGCGGAACAGAGCAACCCGCGAAGGCTGATCGATACCTGGATCACATCGCCCAGAGGCAAGGCGCTGGGTGAGGCCATTCAAACTGCGTTCGAGACGCGGGGTGTCAAAGGCAGTGCTTCTGACTGGCTGCTCACGGCCCTGAACAGCGAAAGCGCCAGCGTCTCTGGCGACGACGTCGATCACCAAGCCCCTGGTCAAATTGAAGGCTATCGGCTGGTCTCGGCGGAGAACTCGGGCAAATCACCGTCGACGGTTGTCAAGGAGCTGGAGGATCACCTGGTCGCCAAAGGCAAAGCCTCATCCCCGGAAAAGGCCACGATTCAGGCTCACCTGTTACTGGCCAGCCGGGCACCGGAGTTCCTGATCAAGGACATCCCGGAAGGCGTCGTCGTGGGCACCCACAGCTGGGTCAGTCTTGCCACGGCGGTTGCCCGAATCGAAGCGAAAGCGCCAGGAAACACGGCGTCGATGAGCTACGCCGACGTTATGCTCGAAGCCAGCGTTGCGCCGATCTCTGACGACGAACGCACTGTCGAATATGTCGCCCAGACCGACGCAATCAAACACTGGAGCGTTGCCAACGGTATGGATTACCCGTCGACGGATGCCTCAATGACGACTGCCCGCGAGGCCTACAGCGCGCAGATTCGAGAGTTGAGAGAGGCTGCGCAAACGCACATCGGGCAAATGCCGACGACGAGGGGCATTGCGCTGGAACAGTTAAAAGTAGCGCTGCCTCACGTCGACCCGGAACTGTTCGAAGAAAAAACTATCACCCTGCAGCCTTCCAACCGGCACTTCCCCGGGCCTTACTCGATACTGGACATGTATATCGATGGTCGAGGACTCAAAGGCGCACCGGACTCAGCGGATAATTGGGGGGAAGCGGGCCGTGGTTTCGTGAACCTACTGACATTTGGCGGCGTCACTCTGCGGCCGGACGGTCGTCCCAGCGCATGGGTGTCCTCCTCGGACGGGTTCAGCATTAGCGATGTGCTGGAACGGCTTAACGAATTACCGCGCCCGACGGAGATATTCAACGAGACGTTCTCGGATTACTCCAGTGCCGTCAAAACAACGACCGCCGCGCAGCTCAAGCACCTTATTTCGAAACAGCCGCTGGAGGATCGGCAGAATCTGGAGTTTGGCAAAATAACAATCCGCAAAGAAATGTCGTTCCACCGCGCCGATCAGCCCAGGCGTGTTTCAGACGGTGTTCTGCTGGTCGAGACTGAGCGCAATGGCCAGCGCATGAGCTATGAAATCGACCGACTAAAAGGGACGGTGACCAAGCTGCCGGACAAGACTTATCGGGACTATGAGCCGACGGTTCATTCTATAAAAGCAGGCAAACGTTTTGATGAGGTAAAACCCGCAGGTCACTATGCAGCGGGGATAACCCATGAAAACAAAGATGCACAAGGCGCACCCAATAGTTTCAGTAGCGCTAGAACCCAATACATCGTTGATGCATTGGTAGAGGATATCAACTTGCCTGCGGTGGAGAAGTACGCCAAGGGCAGAACCACCTTTGACTCTGAAGTACCGCTGCATGAGACCGTTGAGGAGATCGCGCTCAACCTGATCCCGTTACGGTCAGCCATTGTTAATTTTACCAACGGCAATGTTGGTGGGGGCGTTGTCGATCTTGCCTTCGATATCTTTGGTTTCGCCGTCGGCTTGGGAGCCGCGGCAAAAGGCGCGAAAGTCGCGGCGGCCGGCGCATCGACAGTTGCCAAGGTTGGTCAGGTCGCCAAGATTATAGGGCGCGCGACCGTGGGCGCACTCAATCCATTGGACGGGGTTGCCGACCTGGCTCGCGGCGTGGCGAACGGCCTGCATCAAGGCGTCAGCACAGCGATCAAGGGGGTCAAACATCTGCGCGGTTCTTACCGAAGTGTCGATCTACTTGAATTGGCGAAAAAAACCGATGTCGCCGAAGGCACACTCAAAACAGCTAATGGCACACGCGAAAGCAAAGCGCTGGGCAAATTCGATGAGGCGACCAATAAGTGGTACGCCTACGATCCGCTCACGAAGCAGGCATACGGCAGGCCGTTGGACAACTTCAGCGCTGACACGCCGAGGTTGAATGACCCCAATAGCCTGCACTCGATCGGCAGTAATGATGTGGTGAAGACCGCCAGTCAGCAGCACGGCGTGGCAGCAACCGGCACATTCAGCGTGGGGCAAGAGACGGTCGAAGGTAACGTGGTTTTGTTTCAAGGTAATTGGCATCGCTACGACGCGATCAATAAACGTGCCTTCGGCCCGCCGCTGACAGATTTCAAACCGAGCCGGGTCGCGGCCAATGGTGATGTGAGGTCGATGGACGCCGATTTGTTGGGCTATGAGGTCAAGTACATTGCGCCCCAAGAGTTATCGACAAAAGGCTTACAGTCCAATGTGTACGTGGGTCGCAGTAAAAAAGAATATGTAAAAATCGATGGTAAGTTTTATGAGTCACACCTCAAGGATGGCCAGCGAGTTATCCGGCATCCGACGCGCACTGGGCCTGACCTACCGGTCAGGGATCTGGGGCTTTCCGGATGGGAACCACTCTCCAGAACCGACCGCCTCCTGGGGGGCGCGGGCGGCAACCCCTGGAACCCCGGAGAAAATACCTACTTAATCCCGCTGGACGATATCCACCTGACGGGAAACCCGACACGCCCCTATTCGCTGAACCACAAGGGCGTAGAACATGATGTCACCTTCAACATCTATGCCGGTACGTGGAAATCCAGCAACCTCAAACCAGCAAGCGGTGCCCCAGACCAGGATTACTTCTGGAGGAGTGGCAAAGGAAAATGGCAACGGGGAACGCTTAGTGAGTTTAAACACGCAAAAAAAGTCGATGCCCGCGCGTTTAAATATGTTGATGTTTCCCCTCCGACAATTTTACGGGTTCCAAAAGATGCTCACCCTATCCCCAAACAGATTCACTATTTTTGGGCTGGCAGTGACATTCCGCCGAACCTGATAGAAAACATCGCCAACAACTCTGCCAATGCACCTGGGTATAAATCCATTATCCATGTAGATGCGGACAGCCCGGCGATGTTCGAAAAAATCAAAAGCAAATTGCACACTCAAGCGCCTGGCCTAAGCGTCATGAATCTGCACGAGGACGATTTTTTCAAACAATTGAAAGACACTGAAATGTACAACTATTTTCGACAGGGGCAAGGTAAAAATCTCGCCGCCACTTCGGATGTCGCCCGTTACCCACTGATGAATAAATACGGAGGCATTTACCTCGACACCGATGATGCGATTCCAGTCAATATTGGCGCTACCGCATTGAAGGCGGGCTCCAGCGACATTCTGCTTAACAGACCCGTCGCCCATACTATTACGGACTACAAACCCTTCTACAACACCAGTAACTTTGCGACGCAGCCTGGCAATCCGGTTATTAACGATATGATAGCGGAGATGAACAAGCGATTTTCCGCTAACAAAGCTTACTTTGAAAGCAACCGCCCCACCGTCACCAGAGGGCCCGGAGGGGAAATCCAATACACCTCTGAATTTCGCACCTACGAAAGTAAGATTTTCGAGACGGTAGGCCCAACAATGTTTGATGACGTGCTCCAGTCAAAAAGACCTGACATGTACCATCTGGGCCTCGATGGGTTGGCTAAAGAATCGAAGATTGTCGACGGTAAGCTGGTCTCATCCGGACCGATAGTCGATATTGAACGTGAAGCGCGCCAATATTATGCGAGCAAGGGTATTACTCCGCCGGACCTGCTGGGTAATCAGATAAAAAAAATGAAGGAGCACTACCTATCACTTCTTCACCAACTCCAGATAAGGATTGGCGCCGAACACTCCTGGATAGGAACATGATCAACTAATCCTCATACCGGCAGCCGGCCAACGCTGGCAAGGTATGAACAATCAGTCTTGATGTTCACCGCTGCCAGGGTCCGCGGCGTCATCCGGTTCCTTGAGCGGCACTTCTGCATCATCCATCAGCGACCCCGGGTCTTCGTTGCCGGGGTCGTTGAGGTCTTCTTCCGAATCTTTTGACATGGCCGTCTCCTCTGATCGCCTTGACATAGCGTAGCTCTTTTGAAGAGCGCGGCCTGCGTCAAGATGAGGCCCTGCGCGGGTCGTTAAAGTTCCGGTGAATCCCTGGCCGGGCATTCAGAGACGTTCAAGTTCGCGTATGCACTGTTGTAGTGCGCGCGCCGTTCCCTGGTGGCGAGCGAACGCGCTCGCCACAAGGGAATAGAGACGCTTTGCCGGTTTCGGCACAGGCATTGCTTAGTCCATTCATCGTTCACCCGTCATGCCCGGATACAGGAGCATTCGTTACCCCCCGACCCAGAGCCGACCCCATAAGAAAGTAAGGACCTGGCCCGATGGCACCCTGCGCCACGGGCTCATAAAAAATGCGTTTTTCAAAGCGGCAGTGCCCCCCCGCGCTTCCCTCGGCACTGACAAGGTACTGGAATGGCTCGATCTTTCTTTGATGAAATGAATGACGCACACGGTGTATGCCGCGCGCACTATCAGGAATTCTCCCGCTGGCTGGCCAATACGCCGCCAGAACTGCTGGACCAGCGTCGCCGCGAAGCCGACCTGTTGTTCCACCGCGCCGGGATCACCTTCACTTTGTATGGCGACGAGCAGGACACCGAGCGCCTGATCCCCTTCGACATCATCCCGCGCAGCATCCCTGCCAGTGAATGGAGCATCATCGAGCGTGGCTGTATCCAGCGCGTCACTGCGCTGAACATGTTCCTTGCCGATATCTACCACGACCAGCGCATCATCAAGGCCGGGATCGTTCCGGCGGACCAGGTGCTGGGCAACGAGGGTTACCAGAAGGCGATGGTCGGCCTCGATCTGCACCGCGACATCTACTCGCATATTTCCGGGGTGGACCTGGTGCGCGATGGCGACGGCACCTACTACGTGCTCGAAGACAACCTGCGCACGCCCAGCGGTGTGAGCTATATGCTCGAAGACCGCAAGATGATGATGCGCCTGTTCCCCGAAGTGTTCGCCAAACAGCGCATCGCGCCAGTGGACCACTACCCCAACCTGCTGCTCAAAACCCTGAAAAGCGCCAGCCGCCTGGACAACCCCAATGTGGTGGTGCTGACGCCGGGGCGCTTTAACAGCGCATTTTTCGAGCATGCGTTCCTGGCCCGGGAAATGGGCGTGGAGTTGGTGGAAGGCGCCGACCTGTTCGTGCAGGATCTCAAGGTGTTCATGCGTACCACCGACGGCCCCAAGGCCGTGGACGTGATCTACCGCCGTATCGACGACGCGTTCCTCGACCCGCTGGCGTTCAACCCGGAATCGATGCTCGGCGTGCCCGGCCTGGTCGCGGCCTACTGCGCCGGCAACGTGGTGCTGGCCAACGCCATCGGCACCGGCGTCGCGGACGACAAGTCGATCTACCCCTACGTGCCGGAAATGATCCGCTTCTACCTGGACGAAGAACCGGTCCTGCAAAACGTGCCGACGTTTCAGTGCCGCAAGCCGGATGAGCTGTCCCATGTGCTGGCCCACCTGCCGGAACTGGTGGTCAAGGAAACCCAGGGCTCCGGCGGCTACGGCATGTTGGTCGGCCCCGCGTCCACGGCGGCGGAGATCGAGGACTTCCGCCAACGCATCAAGGCGCGTCCCCACGCCTATATCGCCCAACCGACCCTGAGCCTGTCCACCTGCCCGACATTTGTCGAAAACGGCATCGCCCCCCGGCATATCGACCTGCGCCCGTTCGTGCTGTCGGGCAAGGAGACCCGCCTGGTACCCGGTGGCCTCACGCGCGTGGCGTTGCGCGAAGGGTCGTTGATCGTCAACTCGTCGCAAGGCGGCGGAACCAAGGACACCTGGGTGGAGGAGGGCTGAGTATGTTGAGTAGAACCGCCGCAGACCTGTACTGGATGTCCCGTTACCTGGAGCGTGCCGAGAACCTGGCGCGCATGCTCGAAGTCAGTTATTCGTTGTCATTGATGCCCCAGGCCGGGCGCAGCGATGGCCTGGACGAACTGGCGATGTCGCTGCTCAGCAGCGGCACCCTGGACAGCTACCTGGAGCGCCACGGCCAACTGGATGCCGAGCGCATGCTGCACTTCTTCGCCCTCGACGAAGAAAACCCGGCCAGCATCTACAACTGCCTGCGCGCCGCGCGGGGCAACGCCCATGCCGTGCGCGGGCGCATCACCGCCGACATGTGGGAAAACCTCAACGCCACCTGGCTGGAAATGCGCAGCATCGCCGCCGGCGGGCTGGCGCGCCATGGCATCAGCCACTTCTGCGATTGGGTCAAACAGCGTTCGCACCTGTTTCGCGGGGCGACGTCCGGCACCATCATGCGCAATGACGCCTACCGGTTCATTCGCCTGGGCACCTTCGTCGAGCGCGCCGACAACACCTTGCGCTTGCTGGATGCGCGCTACGAGATGTTCGGCGAGGAATCGGAGGAAGTCAGCGACTTGTCGGCGCGCGGTTATTACCAGTGGAGCGCCCTGCTCCGCGCCCTGTCGTCATTCGAGGCGTACACGGAGCTGTATCCGAATGCGCTGAATGCACGCTCGGTCTCGGAGTTGCTGCTGTTGCGCAGTGATGTGCCGCGTTCGTTGCATGCCTGTATCGAGGAACTGAGCCACATTCTGGCGGACTTGCCAGGCAGTTATGGGCGCACCGCGCAGCGCTTGGCCGCCGAGTTCGAAGCGCGGCTGCGCTATACCGGGATCGACGAAATCCTCGAAGCAGGCTTGCACAGCCGCCTGACGGAATTCATCGACACGGTACGCGAATTGGCGCGGGCGATTCACCGCTCGTACCTGGAGGTGGTTTAGACACCGAGGGGCGCGTGCTTTCGCTCGCGGTATTCCCGCGGGGAGCAGTTCATCAGGCGCTTGAAGGCACTGCTGAACGCGCTGTCCGACTGATACCCGAGTGACTGGCCGATACAGGAAACACTTCTGGCAGACGTGTTCAAGGCCTGTAACGCCAGGTGCATGCGCCAGCGCGTCAGATACTCCTGGGGCGCCATTCCGACCCGCTGCTTGAAGTGCAGGGCAAAGGTCGACCGGGATTGGCTCGCGACACCGGCCATGTCGCTCAAGGTCCAGCGGCGTGCCGGCGCGGCGTGTATTTGCTGCAGCACCGGCGCCAACCGCGGATCGTTCAACGCCGCCAACCAACCGGTGGTAGTGGCGCCCATGGATGACTGATAGAGGCGCAGGATCTGCACCAACATCATTTGCGCCAGATGCTCGGTCATCAACGCCGCGCCTTGCATCGGGCTGGCATATTCCCGAGCCAGGCGATCCAGACACCAGCGCAAAACGCTGGCCTGCTCGGACCTCGCACTGATACGCACCACCGGCGGCAACCCCTCCAGCAATAGACGGGCGTCGTCACCGTAGCTAAAGCGCCCGCCTATCAGGAACAGATCCACAGTCTCACCCAGGCGAGCGATCCCCCCCACAGCGTCACGGTACACCGCGCGCGCGTCAACGCCCTCCAGTGCAAGGTTGCTGGACAACCTCCAGGGACGGTTCTGCGTCAACAAAAAGCAATCGCCCTCGCTCAAGGGCATCGGTACGGGCATGCCCTCGACTTCCAGCCAACACTTTCCCTCCACCACGGCATTGAACTTGATGCCCTCCGGCGGTGGAAAATCCAGGGCCCAATCACCGCCAGCCTTGAGGCCGGCGAAATAGGACCGATGACTCTTTAACAGCGCCACCACGTCGGACAGGGTATCCATAAAAAAACTCCGGACGATCGCGACAGAAATACGGACTTTATGGCGTTTCGCGTCCGGCATCCAGGGGAGAACATAACGGCTCCCCCTGGAGAATTCCCTATGATCAATAAACAACGCCCTATCGAGAGTGGATTCGACGGCACGACAACCGCTATGCAAGCGTTGGCGGGTAAAGATTTGCACGGTATGACTGCCATCGTCACCGGTGGTTATTCAGGCATTGGCCTGGAAGCCGTTTTAGTCGCTATCGCCCACCACCGAGGCAACAGCTGCCGCACCCGCCCTTCGCCGAACCGGTCATCGATCAACATCACCACGCCTTGGTCCTGCTGGCTGCGGATCACCCGCCCCGCTGCCTGCACGACTTTCTGAATGCCCGGGTACAAGTAGGTGTAGTCGTAGCCGGAGCCGAAGATCACGCCCATGCGCTGCTTCATCTGTTCGTTGATCGGGTTCAGTTGCGGCAGCCCCAGGGTCGCGATGAACGCGCCGATCAAGCGCGCACCGGGCAGGTCGATGCCTTCGCCAAACGCGCCGCCCAGCACCGCAAAACCGACGCCCTGGCTGTGTTCGGTGAACTGTTCGAGAAACGCCCGGCGCTCGGCTTCGGCCATGCCGCGAGACTGCTGCCACAGTGCGATGTGCGGGTGTCGCTCGGCGAGTAACAGCGCCACTTGTTGCAGATAATCGAAACTGCTGAAGAACGCCAGGTAATTACCCGGTTGATGAGCGAACTGCTCGGCGATCAATTCAACGATGGGCTCCAGCGAGGCCTGGCGATGCACGAACCGGGTGGAGACCTCATCGACAATCCGCACCCGCAACTGCGCGGCATTGAACGGTGATTCCACATCGACCCAGGCAGTGTCCGCCGGCAGGCCCAGCAGGTCGGCGTAGTAATGGCGCGGGCTGAGTGTGGCGGAAAACAACACGCTGCTGCGCGCCGCCGTCAATCGCGGGCGGATGAATTCGGCGGGCACCACATTGCGCAGGCACAAGGTGGAACTGCTGCGCTTGCCGCGCCACTGACGCAGGCTGATATCAAAGATGAAATGTTCGTTGAACAGCTCGGCGACCTTGGCAAATTGCAGTGCCTCAAAATAGAACGCCTGCAGATCGCCGTTGAGTGCCTCGGGGTGGTCGTTGAAATAGTCGCCCATGGCGCTGGCGCAAAGGCTCAGGGCCTGGAGCATTTTGTCGGGTCTGGCCGCGTAGGCCTGATACGGCGCGAGTTGGTCCTTGTGCAACGCGTTCCACTCACGATTCAAGCGCTGCAAGGGTTTCTTCAACGGCTCCGGCGCCGTATCGCGCACGGTCTTGAGGGTGTACTGATCAAGGCTGGCGCTGTACATCGAACGTGCGCGCTCCACCAGGTTATGGGCTTCGTCCACCAGCACCGCGACGCGCCACTGGTTGAGTTGGGCCAGCCCGAACAACAGCGCGCCGAAGTCGAAATAGTAGTTGTAGTCGGCGACCACCAGGTCGCTCCAGCGCGCCATTTCCTGGCTCAGGTAATACGGACAGAGACCGTGCTCCAGGGCGACCTCGCGCAAGTTGCGTTGGTCGAGCAGGCGCACCTTGGCGGCCGCGATACGCGCGGCGGGCAAACGGTCGTAGAAACCCTTGGCCAGCGGGCAGGATTCGCCGTGGCAGGCCTTGTCCAGGTGTTCGCAGGCCTTGTCCCGCGCCACCAGCTCCAGCACGCGCAGCGGCAGCTCGGGACTGCTGGCGTACAGCACTTGCGCGGCGTCGAGGGCCAGCTTGCGGCCCGGGGTCTTGGCGGTGAGGAACAACACCTTGTCCAGTTGCTGGGGCGCTAGGGCCTTGAGCATGGGGAAGATCGTGCCGACGGTTTTGCCGATGCCGGTGGGCGCCTGGGCCATCAGGCAGCGGCCGGTGCTGACGGCCTTGTACACCGACTCTGCGAGGTTGCGCTGGCCGGGGCGAAAGGCGCTGTGGGGGAACGCCAGGGCCTGTGCGGCGCGGTTGCGGGCGTCGCGGTGCTGCATCTCCTGGCGGGCCCAGCCGAGAAACAACGCGCATTGCCGGTTGAAGAAGCGTTGCAGATCGGCGGCCGCAAAGCGCTGGTTCAGCAAGGTTTCGCCCTCGCCGACGATATCGAAATACACCAGCGCCAAATCGATATGCGCAAGCCCGAGCTTCTGGCACATCAACCAGCCGTAGACCTTGACCTGGGCCCAATGCAATTGCCGATGGTTGGCGGGCTGCGCGTCGAGGTCGCCGCGATAGGTCTTCACCTCTTCGAGGCGGTTGCTGTCCGGGTCGTAGCCGTCCGCCCTGCCCCGCACCTTGAGTTCCTCGTACTCGCCTTCCAGGGCCACTTCGTTCTGGTAGTGCGCGCTGCGCCGCGAGGCGACCGTGCGATGGCCGGCGATGCCTTCCTGGGCGCTGGGCGACGGGGTAAAACGCAGGTCGAGGTCGCCGACCTTGGCCGTGAACTCACACAGTGCGCGCACCGCCACGGTGTAGCTCAAGCGGACTGCGCCCAGCGCACAAAGCAGACGGTGACCGGCATCTGGCACTCGCCACAGAACTCCAGCCAGCGCAGCTGGTTGTCTTGCAGGCGATCGCCGGGGCCTTTGACTTCGATCATGCGGTAGGTTTTCTGCGCGGGCCAGAACTGGATCAGGTCCGGCATACCCGCGCGGTTGGCGCGAATATCCAGCAGCAGCCGCTCGAACCAGCAACGCAAGTGTTCGGCGGGCAAGCATGCCAAGGCCTGCTCCAATAGTTCTTCACTGAGCAGGTTCCAGAAGACAAAGGGTGACTGGATGCCCCACTTGTCCACGTACCGTTGGCGGATGGTGTGTTTGTAGCGGTCATCCTGCAGTTGCTCGAGACAGGCGGCAAACAGTGACGCACGGCGCTGATGGAAGTCTTCGCTGTGCAAATCCGCCGGCCCGCGCTGGAACGGGTGGAAAAATGCCCCCGGCAGCGGCGCGAAGATCGCCTCCCAGCACAGCAGGCCGAACAGCGAATTGATCAGGCCGTTTTCGACGTAGTACACCGGCGCATCGGGCTCGCTCAGATGCGCCTGCACGCAATACTCCACCGCCATCGAGGGCGGCGGCGGGGGCAGCGCCAGGTCCAGGCGCGTGACGTCCCGAGGCTTGGCCTTGGGCACGGCTGGCGCGCCCAGCTTGCGCCGCAGGCGCGGCAACACTCGCAGCAGGTGTTGCTGCTCGGCGGGGCTTTCCGGGGCCTCGTGGGCGGCACATGCCAGGGCCATCGCCTGGGCGTAGTCTTCCTGGCGCTCCAGCACGCGAATCAAGCGTGCGCGCGCGCCGGGATAAGCACAGGCCCGGTAGATCTGCTCGGCCAACGCCAACTCGGCACTGCGCTCGCAAGACTGGCCGACCTGGAACAACAGCTTGGCCCGGCGTTTTTCCAGCCAGGGGTTGTCGGTCTGCAACGTGGCGATCTGCGCCAGCACGCTGTCCAGCGCCTGCGCGGACTCAAAGGCTTGCTGGCACTGGTGCAGGAACAGAAACCCCAGCACGTCATCGCGGCTGCGCAAACCGCGGGACTGCGCGCAAAACTCGACTTTTTCGTAGGTGTAGATGCCCAGGTCCGCCAGCACGAACTCCGACCAGTCCTGATGCAGGTTGCCGAAGAACATCAAACGCAGGCGATCACACAAGTCCATCACAGTGACGCTGTAGAGCACGTCATCCAGCTCGGGGCACCAGTGGGCAAAGCAGCGGCGCTCATCGAACTGCGGCGCCAGTTGCTCGAGCCAATCGGCCTTTTTGCCCTTGGGCTGCTCGATCCACGGCTGGAACGCGCCCAGCAACTCGCCCTTTTGCAGCAACCCGAACAGTTCGTCAAAGCCCAGCAGGCACTGATCATCCACCCAACCCAAAGCCTTCAGCGGACGCGCTGCCGCATGAGCGCAGCCGATCTCCGGGTAATTGAGCTTGCCCGCTCGAAAATGCACGCCCTTGCGCATCACCAGACGTACCAGTAATGCCTGGGACGCCTGCGGCAACCTGTCGAATTGCTGAATGAAATGCGCTTCTTCAGCATCGAGCAGATCGGCATAGCGTTGTGCCAGCCAATCCAGTACCTGACGGAAGTTATGCAGGTAATACAGGGGATTTTCGAGGGGTTCGGGCATGGTCCGCAGCGATCAAATACTGGTTATGCATACAGAGTGCCGCCGCTGACGCGTTGTTGCAATCGGTAATAGATAAATGGCGCACGCAACTTTTTGCGTAAAAGTGATCAGATAGGGGAATTGATGGCGTAACATTTATGGCCCGCAGCCTCAGGCCGCGGGACTTTTCAGGGTTAAGGTAAGGGTTATGAACATGAAGAATTTGGGTCTGCCACTGGTTGCACTCACTTTTCTGGTATTGGCCGGTTGCGCGACGCAAACCGTAGTGACATTGCAGAACGGCACGCAGTATTTAACCAAAGACACGCCGAAGACCAAGACCGCCGACGGCTTCTATGAATTCACCGACATCGCCGGCAAGCGCATCCGCGTCAGGGCCGATGATGTGGCCACGGTTCGCAAGGAAGACTGATCCCTCCCGGCATCCTTCATCAAACATGTGGGAGCCCGCTTGCTCCCACCGTTTGAACCGCGTGCCAACGCGGTTTCAACCGATCACGACGCCCTCCCCCGACCAGTTGCTCACCCCCACCAACGTCACCGAATCCGCGCCAAAACTGATCACCGTATCGCCGCCCACCGCCTTGGCGTGCTCGCGATAATCCAGGCTGCCCTGCACATCCGTGAACACCAGTTTGTCGCTCGATTGATAGCCGATCACCCGATCCTGGCCAAACGGCCCGCTGAACAGAAAGGTGTTATGGCCACTGTTGTCGCGAAGGGTGTCGTTGCCCTTGCCGCCTTCGATGAAGTCCGCGCCCTTGCCGCCCTGGATCAGGTCATTACCGTCGCTGCCGATGATGAAGGTGTTGCCCTTGTGCGGCTCGGCATTGCGGTTGAGGTCCTGCACCCAGGTGGTAGCCCGCGCCGGGTCGGACAGGTTGGCGACGATCACCGTCGAGTCCCGGCTCATCTGGTCGTAGAACCCGGATTCGAGCACGCGGGTCATGCCGTCGCCATAACCGCTGGGCAAATGCGACACCCAGGTCGGCAGGTTTGCAATGGAAAACGGCAGCACGTTCCACAGCGTCGAGGCGTAGTGATCGTTGAAGCTGACGATGTTGTCGGTGGTCGATTCATGGGGTTTGTCATGCACGCCCAGGGACGACAGGTTGAAGGATGAACCGTCCAGCGCACGGAATACCGGGTCGTTTTCATAGCCGATGTTCAACACCTTGTCGCCGGCGCTCTGGGTCGGCGACGCGTAGGCCACATAGTTGGCGTCCTTGTAGAACCCCGACCATCGCTGGTCGCTCAACTCCGCCAGGCTGTTGACCGCCAGCCCGCCGAGGCTGTGGCCGCTGACCAGCACGTCGGAACCGCTCAGGCCATGGGCACCGGCATACTCGGCAACCGCCTTGAGCAAACCGCCGAAGGCTTCGCCGGCGTAGTTCTTCGCGTAATCCCTGGGGCCCAGGGCGGCGAGCAGATCGCTGAGCAGATCACCGATGGAATCGCTGATCAGGCTTTCCCGCGGCCCCGACGTGCCGCGAAAGCCGATGCCGATTTCGAGCAGGCGGCCGGCGTCATCGAACTTGCCCAGCACTTCGGCCTGCGCGGTGGTGTAGCCAGCCTTTTCACCGAAAAACGTGCCCCGGGCGTCGACCTTGCCGGCGTAACCCAGGGTGCTCGCGCTGAGCGGCGTCCATCCGGCGTGTTGCAGCGCTTCCAGGGCGGCCTTTTCCGAGTCGGGATTCCACGGGATACCGGGGATCACGCCTTGGGAGTCGGCACCACCGAGCAATGCACCGACCAGCGTCGCCGGCAGGCCAACGCCCAAGCCGTGGTGCTGATAGCCCACGGCAAAGCCGTTATCCAGGTTGTGGTAGGTATACAGCGTGATCGCCATCGCATCGGCGAACAGCGCTTTGGAACCCTCGGTGCCAAGGTTTTTATAATCAAAGATTCCCATCGGTAGTGCCTCTCTGTTGTTGGAGTTGTCGAGAAAGCGCAATGACGTCCCAGGTGCTGCTACGGCTGCTTGCCCACCGGCCCAAAGGCCTCATCGACTTGCGCCAGGTCGGTATCGCGCAGGTTGCCGGCGTAGTAGTGCAATTTGGTCCAGGCCATCAGGTAGTCGTAACGCGCCTGGGCCAGGTCGCGCCGGGTGCTGTAGAGCTGCTGCTCGGCGTTGAGCGCATCGAGGTTGACCCGCTCGCCGCCGAGGATGCTTTGCCGGGTCGACACCACCAGCGCCTCGGCCGAGGTCAGGGCTTTCTGGTAGGCGCGCAGCTTGCTCACGCCCGACAGGCAGGCGCTGAACTGGCGACGCAGTTCGATCAGGGTTTCGCGGGTCTTGCCTTCCAGCTCGTATTCGGCCTGCTCCATGGCGCGGCTGGCCTGGCGCGTGGAGGCGGAGACAGCGCCACCGGCATACAACGGCAGGCTGACTTCGACGCCGATGGTGTTGGTGTCGTAGCGCTGGTTGTAGGTGTTGCCGCTGTCGGATTCCTGCTGGCGCGAACTGGCATACGCGGTGATCTTCGGCAAGTGCCCGGCACGGTTGCGCTCCACTTCATAACGCGCCACTTCCAGGGCCTGGCGTTGCGAGGCCAGCGTCGGGTTGTTGCTGATCGCCAGCGCGTGCCAGGTGTCGTAGTTGGCCGGCGTCAGGCTGAAGGCGGCGAAGCGCTGATTGAGCGGCGCGAGGTCGTGGATGTTGACGCTCTGCACGCCGATCAACGCGCCCAACGCTCTTAACGAGGCGTCCTGTTCATCCAGCGCCTGGATTTCTTCGGCGGTGGCCAGCTCATAGCGCGATTCAGCTTCAAGGATGTCGGTGCGCGTGCCCTCGCCCTGCTGGAACAGGTGCTGGTTCTGCTGAAACTGCTGCTCGAAGGCGTTTTTCTTGGCGCGGGCGATCTCGATCTGGTCTTGGGCGAACAACGCTTGGGTGTAATAGCTCAACACCCGCACCAACAGCGCCTGGCTCTTGTCGCGAAAACTTTCATCGGCAAACAGCGCCTGGGCCACACCCTTGCGGTAGTTGGCATAGGCTTCGTAGTCGAACAGCGGCTGCTGCAGGCTGAAGGTCGAGCCGTAGCTGTTGTAATTGCGCGCGTCGCGATAGCTGCCGCCACGCCCGTCAGGCAGGTGCGCTTCGGAATTGTTGCGCCCCTTGTTGTAGTTGTAGGACAGCCGCGGCAGCAACCCGGCGCGGCCGATGGTGCGGTTTTCCAGGCCGGCGTCGCGTTCCTTGAGCGCTCCAAGGAACACCGGATCGTTGCGCAGAGCCTGCTCGTACACATCGAACGGGCCCATGGCGGCCTGGGCAGACGCACTGCTCAACAGCACGGCAATGAACAGCGGTTTCATGTTCATTCCTCGGTCAACGCAGAGCCGGCGCGGTCGAGCAGCGGCTTGAACAGGTAATTGAGCAACGAGCGCTCGCCGGTACGCACGAACATCTCGGCGGGCATGCCCGGCTTGATCACCAGGCCGTGGAGTGTTTCCAGCGCGGCCTCGCTGACGCTGGTGCGCAGCACGTAGTATGGCGCGCCGGTCTTTTCGTCGAGCAGTTGGTCGGCGGAAATCAGGCTGACCTGCCCCGGCACACGCGGGGTACGGCTCTGGTTGAACGCGGTGAACAGGATATCGACCGGCAGGTGGGTGCCGACCTTGTCCACCAGGTGGACCGGCAAATGCCCCTCGACTTCCAGCCGCGTGCCCTGTGGCACGATCTCCAGCAAGGTCTCCCCGGCACGCACCACCGCGCCTTCGGTGTGGACGCCGAGGTTGACCGCAATGCCATCGGCCGGCGCGTTGATTTCGCTGTGTTGCAGGTCGAACCCGGCGGACATGAGTTGCTGCTCCAGGGTCAGGCTGCGCAGTTGCGCGTCGGCCAGTTGGCTGCGCACTTCCTTCTGGTATTCGTCGCTGTGCTGCTGCAGTTTGAGCCGCGATTCGAGGATGCCCTGCTCCACTCGGCCGCTTTCGCCGGTGTTCTGCGCCAGGTCCTGTTGCACCTGGGACAACTGGCGCTGGTACTCCATCAAGCGGTTGCGCGGGATGTAGCCATTGTCGGCCAGGGGCTGCAGATTGCTCAGTTGATCGCGCAGGGATTGAGCCTGGGCGCTCAGGTCGCTGCGTGCGCGGCGCATGCCATTGAGCTGCGCCGTGGCGCCGTCGATATTCGCGCGAATCCCCGCCTGTTCACGGGCAAAGGCTTCGCGGCGGCTGCTGAACAGTTGACGCTGGCCTTCGAGCACCAAGGCCAGCGCAGGGTCCGGGTCGGTGCTGAGTTCGGCGGGAAACACGATGGCCGCGCGATTGTCGCGCTCGCTCTGCCAGCGCGCCACACTGGCCCAGGCCAGGCGGTACTGCGCTTGCAGCGATTGCACATCGGCCTGGTTCTGGGTCTGGTCGAGACGAAACAGCGGCTGGCCCTGTTTGACCGTCTCACCTTCGCGCACCAGGATCCGGCTGACCACACCGGGGCTGAAGGTCTGCACGGCCTTGCGCTTGCCCGAGACCACCACGGTGCCCTGCACCGGAATGCCCTGGTCCAACGGCGCCAGGCTGGCCCAGAGGAAAAACCCACCGGCGCCGACCACCGTCAGCCACCAGCCCAGACGCACGAAAAAAGCGGCGTCGCGTTGTTCCACAGTGAGCATGCTCATGCGCCTGGATTCCTTGCGGTTTGATACTGACGACTGAAACTGACGCCGGTTTTTTCCTGCGTCGCCGCCTGCTGGCCGGACAACGCGCGCAGCACGTCCTGGCTCGGCCCAAACGCTTGCAGGTGGCCTTCGTTGAGCACCAGCAACTTGTCGGCCTGGGCCAGGGCCGAAGAGCGGTGGGTGACGAGAATCACGCTGCTGCCCTGGGCCTTCAGTTGCACGATGGCGCTGGCCAGCGCGGCTTCACCGACGGTGTCGAGGTTGGAGTTGGGTTCGTCCAGCACGACCAGCCGCGGCCCGCCATACAGCGCACGCGCCAGGGCCACCCGTTGCTTCTGGCCGCCGGACAGGCCGCCGCCGTTGTCGCCCAACACGGTGTCGTAGCCTTGCGGCAGGCGCAGAATCAATTCATGCACCCCGGCCTGTTGCGCCGCCTGGACCACCTGCGCCGGGTCGGCATCGCGAAAGCGCGCAATGTTGTCGGCGATGCTGCCGCTGAACAATTCGATGTCCTGGGGCAGGTAACCGATGTGCGGGCCAAGATCGTCACGGTCCCAGAGATGGATATCCGCGCCATCCAGGCGCACGGTGCCGGCCAGGGTTGGCCATACGCCCACCAGCACCCGCGCCAGCGTGGACTTGCCGGAACCCGACGCGCCCAGCACCCCCAACACCTCGCCGGCGCCCAGGTGGAAGCTGACCTGATGCAGCGTCGCCAGGCGTCGACCCGGCGGGCCGGCGCTGACCTGCTCGAAACTCACCTGACCCTTGGGGGCGGGCAAGGCCATCGGCTCGACGTCCGGCGCAAATTCGCGCAGCAGTTGGTCAAGCCGCTGATAGGCCAGCTTGGCCGAACTCCACTGCTTCCACACGGCAATCAACTGGTCGATCGGGCTGAGCACCCGCCCCATCAGGATCGAACCGGCGATCATCATCCCGGCGGTCATCTCGCCCTTGATCACCAAGAACGCGCCCAGGCCGAGCACCAACGATTGCAGGCACAGGCGCAGGGATTTGCTCAGGGCGGTGATCACCGAGCCGGTGTCGCTGGCCGCGTTCTGCAAGCCCAGGAACTGCGAATGCACGGCAAACCAGCGCTGGCGCAATGCGCCGAGCATGCCCATGGCCTGGATGGTTTCGGCGTTGTGCAAATGGCTGGTGGCCAGTTGGCTGGATTGCTGGGAGTAACCGCCAGCCTCAGCCAGGGGCTTGTTGGTCAGGTATTCATTGAGGCAGGCCAGGCCGATCAGCAGCAAGGCCCCCGCCGTGGCCAGCACGCCCAGCCACACGTTGAACAGGAAAATCACCAACAGATAGATCGGAAACCACGGCGCATCAAAAAACGCGAACAGCGCCGGCCCGGTGATGAACTGGCGCAGATGGGTCAAATCTGCCAGGGACTGCCCGGCATGCCCCTGGCCGCGTTGCAGGTTGCGTTCGAAGGCGGCTTTATACACGCGCAAGTTGAAGCGCCGTTCCAACTGGCTGCCGATGCGGATCACGATAAAACTGCGGATGACTTCCAGGCTGCCGATAAAGGCGAAGAAACCGACGACCATCAGCGTCAACATCACCAGAGTGGTTTCATTCTGGGAGGACAGCACGCGGTCATACACTTGCAGCATATAAATGGACGGCACCAGCATCAGCAGGTTAATTAATGCAGTGAAACAGCCAACGCTGATCAAAATACTTTTATATTCACCCAGCGCCTTGAATAAAGGCGCAACAACAGGGGGCTTCGCCATGGTGTTTGATCTTCCTTGAACCCAATGACCGGCAATAGTTGCCCCAGCTCCTGAATAAGCGGCGGCCAACTATTAAATTCGAGTTATAGCGTTATAACTAAGGTATTCGTTGCAATGTCACGATATCGCCAGATGGCGTGCGCGCCTGGTATTCGCCGTCGCGCTGACGATTCAAGTGGGTAATCCCGGAACCTTCGGCATTCATCAACCAGATCCCGTCCGGCGTCGGCGACCATGTCAGGGGTTTGTCTCCCAGCCATTGCTCGACGCAGGCCACATCGCCCCCCACGGCGGTGGCTTGCTCCAGCAAATCCAGGGCACAGACCTGATCCTGTCGGTGCAGTTGCCAATGTCCGGCCAACTGGGCGGTGGTGGGTAAAACGAGACTGCTAGCCATTGCGTGGGCTCCTGCCGACACGAACAACACCTGTAGGACACAGGCGATCAAATGCACAAAACGCGGCATGTGTATGCCCCTCCTGGAAGCGCGGCGCCACAACGCCGCGCCGGTGCATCAGGCCACGATGTCGCTGACCGCTGCCTGGCCCACGGTGGTGACGAGGAAATCCGCCACGCCGTGCCCGGAGAAGTCCACGGCCAAGGTACCCAGGTGGGTGCCCGAGGCATAGCTCAATACTGCGTCGCCGGCATGCCCGGTGAACGCGTTGACAAAGCTCAGGCCCGCACCTTTGGTGATGCCGCTCAGGTCGATCTTGTCGGCGCCGCTGGTGAAGTCAAAGATCTTGTCCGCCGCACCTGGCCTGGAATCGGAACTGGCACCGAACACAAAGGTGTCGTTGCCGGCGCCGCCCCACAGTTGGTCCGCACCGCCAGCGCCGTAGATGAGGTCGTTGCCGGCCCCGCCCTTGATCAGGTTGGCGGCATTGTTGCCGATGATCAGATCGTTGCCCGCACCGCCGAAGGCGTTTTCCACGGTGACGCCCTTGGCGATGGACACGTTGCCCACCAGGCCGCCAACGTCGGAGAACGAGGTCTCATTGAGGTTGATCTTCTGGCTCTGGGTAAAACCGGAGAAATCCAGGGTGTCGTTGCCGCCGCCGTCCCAGACCGAAAATACCAGCTTGTCGGCGTTGGCGGTGGCGCTGAGGAAATCACGCCCGGTGTTGGAGTTGAAGCCGTAGGTGGTGTCGCCAGCGCGGGTGGCGTAGTTCGCGCCGTAAAGCTTCTGGATCGCCGCGATATCGTCGATCAACGGCCCGGAGGCATAGGCCTCGACCCCGCCCTTGCTGAAGTTCTGGTTGGTGTTGCTCTCACTCCAGTAACTCATGAGGCTGTAGCCGCGCGTGTCCTGTCCATAGGTCGCGTCGTTGTAGGTCGGGTTGCCATTCCCGGCGTTGTAGTCGCCGGGGTGAGCCAGGCCCAGGCTATGACCGATCTCGTGGGTCAGGGTCTGCCGGCCGTAGTTGTTCAGGTCCGGGGTCTTGTTGGGTGTGTAGCTGCTGTTGGTCAGGTACCACGAGGTGCCGTCGTAGCCCGCGCCGGTGCCGGGCAGGTAGGCGAAGGCCGCCGCGCCGTCCTGGCCGCCGCTGTAGTTGCCGAAGGTCATATGCCCATCGCCGCCGCGAGCCTTCTCGGTGAAGGCAACGTTGGCGACATCCGACCAGGATTGCATGGCCAGCGCGGCCTGGGCTTTCTGCTGGCTGTTGAACTGGCTGAAGCCCGAAATGCCATGCTTGTTCAGCGTGCTCGAGGAGGCCGAGGTCAGAAAGGTGTAGGTCAGGTCGATCTTGCCGTTGCCGTCGACGTCCCGGTACGCGGCGCCGTCGCGCAGCAGCTGGGTGGCGGCCTGGTCAACGGAATAGGAGGGTTTGCCATTGATCGTGAGGTTGCCGCCACGGTCGTACAGATGGCTGAAACTATCGATTTGCGTATACGCAGTGCTGGCTTGCGCGGCAGACACAATAGCCTGGTCTTTTACTTTTGACATAAACGTACTTCCTTGTGTGCAAGTGCATCAGTCTTGGGTCGATAGGAACCCCGCTGGCGAGATCGTCCTATCACTCGCCTCTTTTGAAGGCGTCACGAAACTGACACAACTTGAAATCTTTCGTCTACATCTATTTACGCAGTGAAAACCGACAATCCAGCAACTTAAGCAAGTCGCGTGCAATGTTTGTAGGGGGTTAGTTGCTTTTGTCCGACAAAAAGCACCGTGCTGTTATTTAAATATTAAATAGCGGTAAAGCCGCTCAACTTGAGCGGCGCACTTGTTTAGATGGATCCAATATATTGTCACGGTGTCATTCGCCGCATTAAAGAGCCAGCATCTTTATAAATACACCGGATTATCGGCAGCTGTTCCAGCCCGTCTCGCGCAATGCCTGCAACAGTGTTTCGCCGTCCAGACCCGGCACTCGCACCCCGTCGTCGGTGGTCATGCTCTCACCGGCCAGCATGGCGTTGACGATCGCCTCCTCCACTGCCTCCGCCGCGGCGAGGAACAGCGGGGACATATGATCGTTATTGACCATCTGCACCGCGCTGCTGAACGCCAGGTCCTTGCGCCCATAGTCCGCCGGGGGCAGCGCCTGATTGCCGGTGGCGAAGGCCAGGAACAGGTCGCCGCTGGAGTCCTCGGTGCCGCCGCCGGTGCGCGCAATACCGATGGACGCGCGTTGCGCCAGGCGCCGGCATTGATGGGGCAGCAATGGCGCGTCGGTGGCCAGGATCACCACGATCGAGCCCATGCCCGGCGTGCCCCGCTCGGCGAACGGCGATGGGATCGCCATCAACTGCCGGCCCACCGGGTAGCCGTCGACCCGCAGTTCCTGGCGCTTGCCATGGTTGGCCTGCACCAGCACGCCGACCGTCCAGCCGCCCTGCTCCGCCGGCAACCGGCGCGACGCGGTGCCGATGCCGCCTTTGAATTCATGGCAGATCATCCCGGTGCCGCCGCCCACCGCGCCTTCCTGTACCGGACCACTTTCGGCGTGGTCCAGCGCCTCGCGCACATGCGCAGGCTTGACGTGCTGGCCCCAGATATCGTTCAGCAGGCCGTCGTAGGTTTCCATCACCACCGGCATGCACCAGTACACGGCCGGGTCCACCAGGCGCTCGCGTTCCAGGGCAATCAGGGTGTCGCGCACAATGCCGAGGCTATGGGTGTTGGTGATCGCCAGTGGCGTGGTCAACAGCCCGGCTTCGCTGATCCACTCCAGGCCCGTGGCGTCGCCATTGCCGTTGAGCACGTGATACCCGGCAAAGCACGGCTGCTGCCGCGCCTCGCCGGCACGCGGCTGGACCACTGTGACGCCGGTACACACCTGTTTACCGTCGACGCGGGTCTTGAGCGTGCTGTGGCCGACCCGGACGCCGGGAACATCGGTGATGGCATTCAACGCGCCGGGCGTGCCCAGCCCCAACGTGATGCCCAATTGACGTGCGCGCATAACCACTCCTTACAGTTTCTGATACGCCGGACTCAACCGGCCACTGATGCAATACAGAATCACCGACAACGCCAGCAAGCCGATGATGACCATGATGTCGCGCACCGAAGCCTCCGCGATCAAGGTCATCAACAGATACCCGGCGCCCAGCACCGCCAGCAATGCCGGCAGCGGCCACAAGGGCATGCGATACGGATGTGCGCGCTCACGCAGCAGCACCCGGCTCATCAGCGCACTCAAAGCCACGATCAGGTACACCAGCATGATCAGCAGCACACTGAACGAGGTGAGGTCCGCCAGGTTGGAGCTGAAACTCAGCAGCGCCGAAGGGATCGCCAGGAACAGCGTCGCCAGCCAGGGCGAATCCCAGCGCGGGTGAATGCGCGTGAACAGTTTGTTGATGGTCGGCGTCCACAGGGCGTCGCGGCCGCTGCTGAATACCACGCGGCCGATCTGGATCACGATGGCGACGATGGCGTTGAATACCGAGAGGAAGATCCCGGCACTGACCAGGCGTGACAAGGTTTCGTTGCCATGGCTGGTCAGCAGGTAGCCGATGGGGTCGGGGCTGCTGATCATCGCACTCAGCGACGGCGCACCGATCAGCAGTGCGGTGATCGGCACCAGTTCGATCACCACCACCAGCCCCAGGGACCACAACACCGCTTTGTGTACGCCCTTGCCGCCGCATTTCATGTCTTCGGCCAGCAGCACCGCCGGCCCGTAGCCATTGAAGGAGAACAGGCCGATGCCGACCGCGCCGATCACCAGGGCCCAGGGCGCCAGGTGCAACATGCCGTTTTCGACGATCTGCGGCTGAAACAGCACGCTGACCGGCTGCACCGGATGGCCGAAGCCGAGGAACACGATCACCAGCAAGGCCGCCACTTCCAGCAGCAGGCAAGTGCCGGTGATCCAGGCATTGAGCTTGATATTGAGGATGCCCAGGGCGTAACTGCACACCACAATGACCAGCGCAACGGTCTGGGCATCGAACCGGGTGCCCAGGGCGTTATTCAAGTAGGTCGCCGCGCCCGTGGCCAGGACCGGTGGGATAAACAGCAACATCACCAGTACCGTCAGGAACGTCGCATAGCCCGCCATGCCGCCGAATACCCGCTTGGCATACACATATTCACCGCCAGCGCTGTTGTGGGCGCGGCCCAGTTCGGCGTAGCAAAAGGCGAACATCAGCGCGAGCAAGGCGGCCATGACAAAGGCCAGGAACACGCCGCTGCCGGCCTGTTGAATGGCGAACGGGGCGATCACGAACACCGAACTGGCGGGCGTCACCGCCGAAACGGTAATGGCCACCACATCGAAGACGCTCAGGGTGGGCTTGAGCACGCCGTCAGGCGCGGGGGAAGCACTCATATCGTTATCCTCTGTCGTTGTTTTTTGTGTGAGGCAGAAACGAAAAGTCTGAAAGTCGTGGGATATGTTTCCCACTCAATGATCGCGAAGTTAAAGCCAGAGCTGTTGTCAGCCAATTCCCCTATTGGCGTACTCCCCTTGACGACACCCGGCAAAAGCCGAACCCTTGGCCGATCTTTTGATGAGGGGAACCTGTGACATGAGCCTGTTCAGGGAAGTCGGCATGCATGCGGGGCTGGGGCGCACCCTGTCACAGATCGGCAGCGAGCGATTCTGGAAACAGCTGGTGCTGTTGTTGCACCAATGCCTGCCGTTCGATAACGCCCTGGCGATTTTCTACCCGCTCGACGGCCTGCCCCAGGCCCTGGAGGAATACGACGCCCAGCCCAGCAGCAAACCGGCGTCGATGCTGGTGTACCTCAACGGCCTGTACGTGCTCGACCCGTTTTTCCAGGCCTGTCGCGAAGGGTATGCCAGCGGCGTGTACCGCCTGGAGGAAGTGGCGCCGGACCATTTCCGCCAGAGCGAATACTTCCTCAATTACTTCCACGACAACGTGCTGGAAGACGAGGTGCAATTCATCCTGCAACTACCTGGCGCGGGCACGTTGTCGCTGTCACTGGGCATGCAGCGGCGCTTCAGTGCTGAAGAAACCGGGCTGCTGACCACCTTGGCGGCGTGGGTGCTGCCGTTGATGCAGCAGCATTGGCAGCAAAGCACCCAGCGTGTACCGGCAGCGCAGGCGATGGCCAGCCAGATTCGCGATGCGCTGAGCCATTTCGGCTGCGGCGTGCTCTCGGACCGCGAGCTGGAAGTCGCCCGCCTGGTACTGCGCGGGTTCTCCTCCAAGGCCATGGCCGAACGCCTGAATATCTCGCCGGACACGGTCAAAGTGCATCGCCGGCATCTGTACGCCAAGCTGGATATTTCTTCGCAGCCGGAGCTGTTTTCGTTGTTTATCCAGTCGTTGGGGCATGACCTGGAAAACCCCTGAATCCAAATGTGGGAGGGGGTTTACGTCCTCCCACATCAGTTCTTCAGCGCCCGGTACGAATGGTGTTCCACACCCGCGTGCGAACCCGGTCGATATTCAGCGGCATCGCTTCCAGCGCGAACAACTTGCCCATCATTTCCGCGCTTGGGTAGATCTTGGTATCGGCCTTGATTGCCGGGTCCACCAGGCTGTCCGCCGCACTGTTGCCGTTGGCGTAATGAACGGAGTTGGTGATGTCAGCCATCACTTGGGGCTCCAGCAAGTAGTTCATGAAGGCATACCCGGCCTTTTCATCCGGGGCGTCGGCGGGCATGGCCACCATGTCGAACCAGATCGCGGCGCCTTCCTTGGGGATCTGATAGCCGATGTTCACACCATTCTTGGCTTCCTTGGCGCGGCTTTCGGCTTGCAGCACGTCGCCGGAGAAACCGACGGCCACGCAGATGTCGCCATTGGCCAGGTCACCGGTGTATTTCGAGGAGTGGAAGTACGCCACGTAAGGGCGAACTTTCATCAGCAGCGCCTCGGCTTTCTTGTAGTCCTCCGGCTTCTTGCTGTGGGGTGGCAGCCCCAGGTAATTCAGAGCGATCGGCAACAATTCCGGGCCATTGTCGAGGATGGCCACCCCGCATTTGCTGAGCTTTTGCATGTATTCGGGCTTGAAGATCAGGTCCCAGGAATTCACAGGCGCGTTATCGCCCAACACCGCCTTGACCTTGTCGACGTTGTAGCCGATGCCGGTGCTGCCCCACAGGTACGGGAAGCCGTGGGCGTTGCCCGGGTCGTTGTTTTCCAGGGCCTTGAGCAGCACCGGGTTGAGGTTCTTCCAGTTGGGCAATTGGCTCTTGTCGAGCTTCTTCAGGGCGCCGCCCTGGATCTGCCGCGCCATGAAGTGGTTGGAGGGGAACACCACGTCATAGCCGGAGTTACCGGTCATCAACTTGCCATCGAGGGTTTCGTTGCTGTCGTACACGTCATAGCTGAAACCGATGCCGGTTTGTTTCTGGAAGTTCTTCGTGGTGTCCGGCGCAATGTAGCTCGACCAGTTGTAGATCTTCACCGTCTCGGCGGCCTGGCTGATAGCGGCCACCAACATCAAGGGCAACAGGGCAATGGCTTTCATGGTTCGATTTCCTGGCGGTTTTAGGGCTGTTTTTATGGCAGGCGATCAAGGATCAAAGCGTTACAGGATCAATACATAGGTCTTGCGCACGGTTTCCTGGATATCCCAGGTTCCGCTGCTGTTGGCCGGCAACATCAGTGCATCGCCGGCTTGTAGGTGGACGATTTCTCCGTCGTCAGGGGTGAAAGTGCAGCGGCCCTGGATAAAGTGGCAAAACTCCTGGGCTTTGATCTGCCGGCGCCAGCGGCCGGGGGTACAGGCCCAGATACCGGTTTCGACGCCGTCGCTGCGCTCGACGCTCAAGCTTGACGCCACGGCGATCGGCTCGCCCAGGGGCACGGCGACCGGTGACGAATCCGGCAGGTGGGCATTCAGCGCGTCTTTGAATTGAGTGATGCTCATGGGGCTACCTGTGTGAGTGGAACGGCTCAGTGCATGAAACTTTCCATGAACCCGGCCACGCCGATCGCCAACTTGCGGCGCCAGGGCGCGGTATTGGGATTGGCCAATACCTGGTCTTCATGGACAAAACTGCGAATGATCGCGTTGTAGCCCAGCCAGCGGCACGGCTCCGGCTCCCAGGCCTTGAGCGCCTCCAGGCCACGCTCGCGGATCACCCAGGGTTGATGGGTCAACGGCGTCTCCTGGCCCAGGATCAGGTCGGCCAGGGTGCGGCCGCCCAGGTTGGTGGCACCGACGCCCTCCCCGCCGTAGCCGCCGGACAGCGCGATGCCGGTGGCGTGATGGCAGAGCATGTGCGGTCGGAACTGGCGCGACATGCCGAGGTTGCCGCCCCAGGAGTGGGTAATCCGCACATTTTTCAACTGTGGGAACAGCTCGCCGAACAGGTAGCGACGCAGCGCCACTTCGCTGTCGGTCAAATCGAAGTCGTGGCGCAATTTGCCGGCAAACTGATAACCGCCACGGGCGCCGAACACCAGGCGGTTGTCGGCCGAACGCTGGCCATAGGTGACCTGACGGCTGCTTTCGCCGAAGGCCTGGCCATGCCTCAGGCCGATTTCGTCCCAGGTGCTGGCGGGTAATGGCTCGGTGGCGACGATCAGGCTTTGCACCGGCAGTTGGTAGCGACCCAACGGCGCCAAGGTGGTCGCGTAACCCTCGACGGCCGGCACTACCCAGGCGGCACGCACGCCGGCCTTTGCAGTGCGCAGGCGGCCGGACTGCCAATGGGTGACGGGCGAGTTTTCGTAGATCTTGACGCCCATGCGTTCCACCACCCGCGCCAGGCCGCGGACCAACTTGGCTGGGTTGATCGTCGCCACATGGGGCGCATAAACCGCGCCAAAGGGCTTGGCGATTCGCAGTTGCTCAGCCAGTTGTTGCGGGTTCAGCCAGCGGTAGTCGGCCTCGGTGAGGCCTTGGGCGTAGAGCTTGTCCAGATAAAGGCGCAGGCTGCTTTCCTGCTCGGGGTAACGCGCGGCGCAGTACAGGGCGCCGCCCTTGCGGTAGTCGCAGTCGATGCCTTCGCGGGCCAGCACCTGCGCCACTTCGTCGGGAATGCCGTGCAGCAGGTCAAACGAAGCACGCCGCTGCTCGGGCGTGAGGCCGGCGAGTAAACGGTCTTCCCCCAACAGGTTGCCCATCAACCAGCCGCCATTGCGCCCGGACGCGCCGAAACCGGCGGTTTGCGCCTCGATGATCGCAATGTTCAGCTCGGGCGCCTGGCGCTTGAGGTAATACGCGGTCCACAGACCGGTGTAACCGGCGCCGATGATGGCCACGTTGACGTCCAGGTCGTGCTCCAGAGACGGCCGCGCCAGCAGCGGGTCGTCCAACTGGTCCATCCATAAACTGATAGTGCGCCATGCCGGCATGCCAGGTTCCCCTACCTCGTTTCGATAGGCTGGATCCTAGAGCGGGATGTCAGGGGCTGTCTTGCGCGCGTACCCGCAGGGAAATGTTGGCGCGACCTGCTGCCCCGTCAACGCCGAATGATTGGCGCTAACCGACGCGGGCAGAGGCTGCGGAGCCGACTATTTATTCTACCCCTTGAAGGCGTACTGGACGTTTACGCTAGTCGTTCGACCGTCAACACTGAACTCACAACTCACTACCCCGAATAACTGTTTAAGGGGGATGCTCCTGGTAAGCGACACCTCGCCTTTGTGAGCTGTATAGCTGTTACCGGTTTGATGGTCGACGTAAATAACATCTTTAACACTCTCCCCGCCCACCGGGTATTTACCCGTCGAAATGGTGGGCGGTGTGAGTTGCACTTGAACCGCTTCGAATTTATCCGGGTTCTCGTCAACGGTTCGGGCACCGAAAAACCTCAGCGCACCGTCTTGCTCATCCATATACACACGGTCCGCTTGAAAGGTGTGACCCGTTCCGTCGATGTTAATGATTCCGTCCATGCGGCCTTCACTCTCTGGACCGTTCGGGTGGGCGGATTTATTGTGCTTAGACATAGCGACACTCCAACTGAAAGAAAAGATGCCTGGGCATTACACTACGAATCCGCGAATGAAAAACCTGTCGAACATGACAGGTTTAACCCACATCTTTTTTATTGCCAGTTGATCTAGCCGACTCGCCCTCAAAGCGCCCTTTAATGTAAGCCTTCGGCGTCAGGCCGGTGTGCTGGCGAAAAGCGCTATAAAACGCCGATAACGAATTGAACCCCGCCGCATAGGCCAAGTCGTCCACGCGTATGGGCGGCCTGGCTTTATCCAGCGCAGCCAGCAAATGCACGAGCCGAGCCTGATTGACATAGCGATAGAAGGTTTGCCCGAGGACTTGATTGAGCAAGTAGGAAATCTGATTGCGACTGTAACCGCACTCCTTGGCAACCCGTTGCAGGTCCAACTCCGGGTCCAGGTAGGGTTGTTGCTGCTGGAAGTAGTGCTGCAGGTCGTTGGCCATATGCCCCAGTTGCTGGGGCGACAGGCCCAGGCGGCTGACGCTCGGGCGCGTAGTTGGGGGGCTGTGTTCATGCACCAGCGACGCATATTCGTTGACCCGCCAGATCAGCCCGTCGCGCACGGTGATGGCCTCACTGGTACGGAACGACACCAGGCCCTGCCCGCCGCGCAGGGTGATGCGGTACTGGATGAACGCGGTGTCGCCATCGGCGCGAATGCGGTCCATGTGCTCGATGGCCTCGTCGGGCCCGCGCGGCATGCTGGCTTGCAGGTACTCGCGCAGCTCAGCGTAGCCGACGACGCGGTTCTGGAAGAAGTCGTGGTACTGGATGTGCGGATGGTAGTAAGACATCACGCCATCCAGGTCGCGATGACGCCAGCACAGGTGGTGGCGCGTCACTAGCTCGCGCGTGGCGTGGGTGTGCTGGCAATCATCGTCCGCGGCGGTGTGGGGCATGCATGGCTCTACGACGGGTAAAAGGTGGAGGTTGCCGAATTTCAGCGCTGCCATCAATGGCCGACGGCAACTTCTGACTAATGGCCTTTTGCCCAGCCTTTAGCAAGACATGACACACGTCAAGCTATAGGAAAAGAACCGCCGAACGGGGCGAAAAAACTGCCCTTGCATTTATGAACGAATGCTATTTTTACACTCTCACTCGCTGTGACCAGTGACGGTCATGGCCCCCTGCCGCGAGCTAAAGGAAGCGCTCAATGAACAAGGTGGGCAACATGAACAAAGTGACATTCCCCAACGCCTGCCAGCTGATGCGCTGGCATTTCCATCCCATGGGCTTCGAAGGGAGCATGGACGCTCCCGGCAGTATGGTCGCGCGTCTGTTCGACCGCGCCAGCGGCGAGACGCTGATCGCCATCGCCGGCATCCCCTGCGCCACCGTGATGAATGCTACCGATGTAGAGCGCATCATCGAAGCGGTGGAAGCGGAGCTGGAGTGTTTCGTGCCGCCGCATTTGTTAAGGGCTTGAACACGACCAGCGGTGCGCCAGTCGAGCGGTCTATCGACTGATGCACCGCTATTGCGGGCAAGCCCCTACATAGGGCCTGTGCCAGACAGTGCTTAGCGCTGATCGTCAAAAAACGCTTTCCTGGCGTCGACCCGCTCCGAGGCCTTCGGCACATTCACGGCCTGACCCTCGGGTTTTTCCACATACCAGTAGCAATGGCTGACCGCGCGGGTAATGCCGACATACGCCAGGCGCAGCACTTCGTCTTTTTGCGCGTTGTCGTAGGGTTCAGTGTCGCCGGCCTTGCCCAGGCCCGCCATGCGGTACACCTGGTTCTTGTACGGCGAACGGGTGACATGCTGGCAATCCCCAAGCAGGAACACCGCATCCGCCTGCAGGCCTTTGGCGCTGTGATAGGTCAATTGTTTAAGCCTGCGCGCCGCGGGCGGCAAGCTAGAATCCACATTAACTACAGACTGAATATGATCATTAATCAATAACTTATCGCTAGTTTTTCGATACAACATTAACACCGAATCGCCCTTTTGATAGTGCTCCTGCAGGCGCCGGCCCAAGGCCGCATCGTCGCGTTCCAGTACCGTAACGGGCACCAACGCCTTGGGTATGCCGCTGGCCTTGGCCTTCTTGCCGGGGATCGCCGGCGCGGCGCGCACAATGTGTTCGGCGGCATCGATGATGTGCTGATGGCTGCGATAGTTCTCGCCGAGCATGACGCGGGTGGTACTCGGTGCCGGGAATTCCTGGTTGAACTGCATGAAGTACTTCGGCGAACTGCCGCGCCAGCCATAGATCGACTGCCAGTCATCCCCTACGCACAGCAGTGACGAATGCTGGGCGCCGCGTCCTACATGCATGGCTGGCCCACGGCTGCGGATTTCACGCAGGCTGGCGCGCAGCCAGGAGACGATCTGCGGCGAGACGTCCTGGAACTCGTCGATCATCAGGTGTGACAGCGGCCGCAACAGGGGGTCGCTGAGCAACTTGAGGTTTTCCGGGGTGTTTTCGCCAAACAGCGAGAACATGCGGTTGTAGGTCATGATCGGCGGCGACTGGTCGAGCAGATGATCTTCCAGAGCTTTCCAGAAAATGCTCAAGGCCTCGAAGAAGCAGCGGTCCGGATCGTCTTTGGCGAAACTCATCTGGCCCACGGCACTGGGCACGTCCAGACCGAGGTTCTCGATGAAACCTGCGGCCATGACAAAACAGTCCAGCAACGGCGCCGACGCCAGCTCGCCTTTGACCTTGTAATCGAACCCCGGCCCCGCACTGGCATCACCGGCCAGGCTGCTTAAAAGACGCTTGGACGACTCATAACTATCAAGCCATATCAAAGGCTTACGGCAGAATGCTTGAAACAGGGTGCGCTTGACCGCCCATTCCGCACGCACCGACAGCTTGGCATTGGGGCGGCTGAGCTGGGCGTTTTCCCGCGAATCGAAGCCCAGCACGACCCAGGCATCCAGCTCGGGAATATAGCCATGGCAATGGAATTGCGCGCCATTGATCTCCACGGTCTGGCGACTCGGCTCGATCCCTTTGATCGGCCAGGCGCCCGCGCGAAACCACAGGTCTTCAATCACGTCACACAGCTCTTCATCGCGCTTGGCGGCCAGTTCTGTCACGGCCATGCGCTTCTGCACGTCCGGGTGATCACGCTCCAGCTCCTTGAGCTGCAAACCATGGCGCGCCAGCGGTGCAATCAGTTCGCGAAAGCGCGGGTGCTGGCCGTACAGCCGGTGGTAGCAGGCGTTCATCTGCTGGCGTTGCGCCTCGTTGAGGCGCAGGTCGAACGGGTTGCTGTCTGCGTCCTCGAAGCCCGCACTGAGGTTCTCGAACGCCTGCAGCCGCTCGAAGCCCGGCAGGCTGCGCACCATCGGCAGGATGCGTGAGTGGAAGGTTCGCACCACGGCCTGGGCTTCTTTGATATCAAGGGGTTGCCCCCACAAGCTGAGCACTTCCATGAGTTTGTTGATGAAGTCCTTGCGCGACTCACGGGTGAACGTCACCACGGTCATCGAGCTCAGCTCGAAACCCAGGTAATGGGTGAGCAGCAGGATACGCAACACCAGCGAGGTGGATTTGCCCGCACCGGCACCGGCGATCACCGAGGTGGACGGCGTGTCGCTGAAGATCATCTTCCATTGGGCGGCGCTGGGCTGCGCGTGAGCCGGCAGCAAGCGTGCCACATCGGCCTTGATGCGTTTTTTCAGATCGGCCGTGAGGGGCAGCCGCCAATCATCGAACAGGTTGTCATCCACCCCCGGCGCACGGTGTTCTTCCGGGCGGAAGTCGCGAATCAGCAGGACCTGCCGGCCTTCTTCGATGCCGTCGGCCTTGCCCTCGCGATAGCCGTACTCCACACCCGCCTCGTGCCCACTGCGAAAACCGTCGGCCTGCCCATGCAGCCAGGAGAACCGGTGTTGCGCGCGCAAGCGGGTCAAGCCATGCCCGAACAAGCGGGCGGCGAGCCGTTTCAACCATGGCATTTCGGCCAGGGGGCGCAATTCAGGGGGCAGATCAGGCTGTTGTTGCGGCACGCGGACTCCTGCGATGAGCTGGGTGTTGACGAGTGCGCCATGGTCGCCGGAATCGCCGCGCAGTTCCAGCCAATTGCTTTGCCGTCATGCAGTTAGGCGATGAAGTGAAAGTCAAAACATCCGAAACCAATCCAATTGATCGATAGGAATAAGGCATTTTTTACGCTTTTTATCGATCATGCACTGTTGGATGATGACCCCATCAACTGGAGACGATCATGCTCGAATTACGACCTTTCACCGCCCTGGGCGGCGCCCATCATGGCTGGCTTGACGCCCATCATCACTTTTCATTCGCTGAGTACCACGATCCCCAGCGCATGCACTGGGGCAACCTGCGGGTCTGGAACGACGACATCATCGCGCCCGGCACCGGGTTTCCCCAGCACCCGCATCGCGACATGGAAATCATCACCTATGTACGCGAAGGCGCCATCAGCCATGCCGACAACCTCGGCAACAAGGGCCGCACCGAGGCGGGTGATGTGCAGGTCATGAGCGCCGGCACCGGGATTGCCCACAGCGAATACAACCTGGAAGCCACCCCCACCAAGATTTTCCAGATCTGGATCATCCCCAACGAAGCCGGCCTGCCGCCGTCATGGGGCGCCAAGCCGTTTCCGAAAGGTGACCGCGAAGGGTTTGTGACCCTGGCCAGCGGCAAGGCCGGTGACAGCGAGAGCCTGCGCATTCGTGCGGATGCGCGCCTGGTGGCAGCCAACCTGAAAGCCGGGGAAACTGCCGAATACCGCCTGGACAGCGGGCGTCGCGCCTACCTGGTGCCAGCGACGGGGGTGATTGAGGTCAATGGCTTGCGCGCGCACGCGCGAGACGGTGTCGCGGTGGAAGATGAACAACTGTTGCGCGTGACCGCGATAGAAGACAGCGAGATCGTGCTGGTCGACCTGGCCTGATCTCGAGGCGAAATGTGGGCGCGGGCTGACCCGCGCCTACGTTGGCTGAGGCGTGTCAGCCAGCGCTGATTGCAGCGTCAACCAGTACCTGCGCCTCTTGCACCAGTTGCTTGAGGTGATCGTCACCAATGAAGCTCTCGGCGTAGATCTTGTAGATGTCCTCGGTGCCCGATGGCCGTGCGGCGAACCAGCCGTTTTCGGTCATGACTTTCAAACCGCCGATCGCCTGGTTGTTGCCCGGCGCATGGCTGAGGATCTGCTGGATGCGCTCCCCGGCCAATTCGGTGGACGTCACCTGCTCCGGCGACAGTTTGCCCAGCAACGCCTTCTGCGCCGGGGTGGCCTTGGCGTCGACGCGAATCGCGAACGGTTCGCCCAGAGCGTCGGTCAGGCCACGGTAGATCTGGCTGGGGTCCTGGCCTTTGCGCGAGGTCATTTCTGCCGCGAGCAACGCCGGGATCAAACCGTCCTTGTCGGTGCTCCACACGGTGCCGTCCTTGCGCAGGAACGAAGCGCCAGCGCTTTCCTCACCGCCAAAACCCAGCGAACCGTCGAACAGACCGTCGGCAAACCACTTGAAGCCGACCGGCACTTCGTACAGGCGCCGTCCAATACGCGCCGCGACGCGATCGATCAAGCCGCTGCTGACCACGGTCTTGCCCACGGCCGCATCGGCGCGCCAGCCGGGACGGTTCTGGAACAGGTAGTCGATGGACACGGCCAGGTAATTGTTCGGCGCCAACAGGCCGCCGGACGGGGTGACGATGCCGTGGCGATCGTGGTCCGGGTCGCAGGCGAAGGCCACGTCGAAACGTTCCTTGAGTCCGATCAAGCCCTGCATGGCGTAGCTGGACGACGGGTCCATGCGGATCTGGCCATCCCAGTCGACGCTCATGAAGCGGAAGGTCGGATCGACTTCGGTGTTGACCACGTCCAGGTTCAAGCGGTAGTGCTCGGCAATCGCCGACCAGTAGCGCACCCCGGCGCCGCCCAGCGGATCGACGCCCAAACGCAGGTCGGCGCTGCGAATGGCGTCCATGTCGATCACATTGATCAGGTCGGCCACGTAGCTGTTGAGGTAGTCATGGCGATGGGTGGTGTCGGCTTTGAGCGCTTGGGCGTGGGTGATGCGTTTGACCCCGGCCAGCCGATTGGCCAGCAGCTCGTTGGCCTTGGCCTCGATCCATTTGGTGACGTGGGTATCGGCCGGACCGCCGTTGGGCGGGTTGTACTTGTAGCCGCCGCTTTGCGGCGGGTTGTGGGACGGCGTGATGACAATGCCGTCGGCCAGGCCGCTGGTGCGACCGCGGTTATAGCAGATGATGGCGTGGGAAATGGCCGGGGTCGGCGTGTATTCATCGCCCTCGGCGAGCATCACATGCACACCGTTGGCCGCCAGGACTTCCAGCGCGCTGGCCCCCGCAGGCGTCGACAATGCATGGGTGTCGAGGCCGACGAACAACGGCCCGTCGATGCCTTGGGCTTCGCGGTACAGGCAGATGGCCTGGCTGATAGCGAGCACATGCCATTCGTTGAAGCTCAGTTCGAACGAGCTGCCCCGGTGCCCGGAAGTCCCGAACGCGACGCGCTGGGTGGAGATCGCTGCATCAGGCTGACCGGTGTAATAGGCCGTAACCAGTCGCGGGATATCTACCAGCAACTGGGCTGGCGCCGGCTTGCCCGCAAAAGGACTGATTGTCATGCATAAACCTCGGAAAGAAGGATTCGGAAAAAATGACAGTTTACTGAGAGTTGGACTGCCGCGCGATGTTATAGATCCCACACCAGCAAGAGATTTTTCACACGCTAGGCGCTCTGCGCCTGCAGCAAGGCCAGCGCCAGCGCATCCAATGCCGCGTCCAGGTTCGGGTGCCCGTTGAACGCATGGCTCAGCCGTAGTTGCTGATGATGCAAGCCACTGAGGCTGAACAATTCCCCCGGGGCAATCACCACCTGTTGCGCCAGCAGGCGCTGGAACACCTGGCGCATGTCCACCGGCGCCGACGCGTGCAGCCAGAAACTCGCCCCGGCCAGCGGCATGCGGTAAGTCACCCGCCCTGCCAGGCGCTGATCCAGGCGCTGGCTCATGGCGTCGGCCTGCTCACGCAGGCGCTGGCGCAATGTCTGCAGGTGCTGGTCCAGCCGCCCGCTTTGATACAGGTGGGCAATCGCGCGTTGGCGGATCGACGACAGGCGAAACGAACGCAGCAGGAACTGGCGCTGCAGCTCACTGCTCAGGTGGCGTGACAGTACATAGCCGAACGGTGCTTCCGGACCGAGTACTTTTTCGAACGACGAGAATACGATCAGCCGTTCGGGGTTGACCTGGTTGCGCAGCGCCGTGTGGTTCTGCGCAAAACCCAACTCGCCAAAGGTGTCATTCTCCAGCAGCCAGCAGCCATATTCTTCGAGCAACTGAGCCACCCGCAAGCGCTCATAGTTGAGCATGACGTTGCCCGACGGCATGCCCACCACCGACGATAGCAGCACCAAGTGGACGGGTTCATGGCGCAACAGGTGTTCGAGCCGCGCCAGGTCCAGGCGACCGTCGACCTGCCAGGGCAACTCAATGACGCGCACGCCGGCAGCCTGCAGCAGGCGCAGTATTAACCAGTCGCAGGGGGACTCGACCAATACCGCGGCGCCCTTGAGACCCAGTACATCAATGAGTATTTCCAATACACCGCGCAGATCGGCACCGATGTAGACGTCATCGGCCTGCCAGCAGCGGGTCGGCGATGAGGTGTAACGCGCCGCCAACGCGGCGCGCAGCTCCCAGACGCCGCAAGGCTGCGACCAGGGTTGCAGCTGGCGTGGGTGGCGGCGCACCAGTTGGCGTTCGAGCATCAGCAATGCGCCGTCCAGCGCTCCCAGCAGCGCCGGTTCATCTCCGCTGAGTACCACCATTCCGGGCCGCCGCGCCGCCGCATACAGGCGCTCCAATAGATCGGCGCCCGCCGCCATCAGCGGATTGGCTGCCACGGGCCAGGCGAAATAACCCGATTTGGCCACCGAATACACCCGCCCTTCCTTTTCCAGCAGGGAGTACGCGTATTGAATCGTCGAGATCGACACATTCAGGCGCGTCGCCAACTGCCGCAAAGAAGGCAGTTTGACGGGCATGTCCAGGCTGACTTCGTTGATCAGGTTGATCATGTAGCGGTACACCGCCTGGTAGGCGAAATCCGCCTGCCGCTCACCTCGCAGGTTCATGACTGTCTACCTGGACGCACACACCGACGCACCCGCCTAGCGCCCGAACAACTGAAACGCCCGCGCCTCGGCGTTGGTCTGCAGGCGTGCGGCCCGGCGCTTGCGCGCATCGGCGCCCTGTTCAACCGCCAACGGGCGCTTGCGGTAAAGGTGCTGGAGCAGAGGCAACGGCAAGCCGCTGGTGTCGATCGCCCATTGCTGCAGCATGTCGGCTGCCGGCTTGCCCTGGAGCACCTTGTGCAACTCGGGGAGTGCCACCAGCATGCCTGGGTGGCATTGACGCAGGTAACCCTCCAACCGCTCACCATGATGGATGAAGGGCGAGAACAGCAAACAGGTCAACTGGGCCTCCTCCAGGCCAAAGAACTCTTGGGCGTAGGCCGTCGACTGCACACGCCCTTCCCCACCGCAGGCCTCTGCGATCAAATGTTCAGGAATTTGCCGGTGACACAGGTAGTCCATCGCCTGGCGCAGAAAACCCGCCACGCCGTCCTCGTAGGACAGCTCGCGCAGGCACTGGGCCTGCACCCCGCGCAGGTGAGCCATCAGCAGCGGGTTGGGGTAGGCCGGATGACTGAAGTGAAAACCAAACGGATCGGGGACGTAGCCCAGGAAGTCGCTGAGCAGAGGGGTTGAAGCAACGTCGACGTTGTTAAGCAGGTCGGCGATACCAATGTAGGCCAAATGGCGGTGCCCACCCCGGCCGGGGCTCTCATGGGCAACGTATTGCTCGCCATAGAGGTCTTGATAACAGCCGTTGCTCCACTCCTCCATGCGCGCGAACAACCCGGTGAGCGAGGCCGGCTTGCCCGGCGCAGTGCTGACGCCGGCCGCTTGGGCCGCTTTTTTCAACCACGCCAGGTACTGGCTTTGCTTGCGCGGTGAATCACCGCTGACCAGCGCATGCACCCCTCCGTTCCAGGTGGTGACACGCTGGTAGAAATCCCCCAGGGACAGGTAAGTATCGTTACACAACGTCGCGCGAATATCCCCGGAGGTCAGGTGCCCCACCATCAGCATATTGCGCTGGCTGACCTCCCGGCCCGCACCTGAGGCCGGGCGCTGGTGGTTGAACGGCTGCACTACCTGGTTTTCCACCATCAGCAGCTCGACCCGCGGGTCGTCGTGGAAAAACAGTGTGCTGTAGCCACGCTGCAGGCTATCCAGCGTGGCCTGGGTCATGCCGGCATGTCGGAGCGTCGCCACACGCAAATTGAAAGTCCTGGGCGCGCGGCCCGCGATAGTCAGTTGCGCCGCACGCAGCAGTGCCAGGGTATAGCTGCTGACTTCGCCGCCCCCATGGGCAACCAACACTTTGTAATCGCCCACTTGTTCCATGCCACCGGCAGCCACGACAATTCGCTGAATCAATAATTGAAGTGCGGTACGTTCGGCGCGCGTGAAGTGCCCGACCAAACGTTGCAGAACTTGCTGATAAACATAGTTCATGGCTTGTTCGTGAATTGCGCTCATAGTTCTACTACCTGAGTTGAAATATCAGTTCCAAGTAACTGCCGAGGTTATTTGCTCGACCCATTAGATGCGTAGGAATGTCGTCACACCGCGTGGCGTAACGATAAATAAACCTTAGCACGCCGTAACAATTCGACAGGGAATGCCAATTGTGTGCCCTTCGCGCCGCCTCTCCTTGAGACCCTTGCGCCAGGGCGTCCTGGCTACCCTAGGACCGTTCCGACAATGCCCTACACCGGCTTAAGCAGGAAACTAAGGATGCATCCGACATAAAGAAAAGATCCAGTTTAACCAATCAAACTTCAATAAATTGGAGTTACCTAACCCAACAGCTGCACCCTGTCTCGCAGGCAAGCATCGCGATAATTTAATTTCATATGTATCAGGCCGGAACGTCAGACATTCAATCATTGCTCAATCCTTGAGATGAGAGTGAAGTCACGATTATCGGCACTGGCATAATGATTAACAGATACAGAACGCCGCAAGAAACCAGTTCAGATGGCAATTGGGCAAGCCGTTGATTACGCGCACACACAGATGCCGCGCTGGAATACAGCGCGGCATCGGGGGGAAAGCTCGTGTTTTGCGGGGCCTGGCGCCCTGATGGCGGCTTAAACGCCGCGAGGGTTAAGCCCTGACAAATGGCGCATTTGCCCCATCCGTTCAGACGCCGGAGTATTCATTTGCGAATACTCCTACAGCTCAAACAGCTTCAACCTGCAATGCGACGCGCTCACGGCACGGGCATTCGTCCATGTAGCGGTGCGCTTCGACGAACTGGCTGAATGGAAACACGGTGGTTTTCAGCGGGACCAGCACACGGTCGGCGGTCATCTGGTTGATGTCGCGCAACGCGCGCTGCAATGCCACTTGGTCCTGGATGATGCCCAGCTCCGGTTTGCCGGTGAAGTTGCCGATGCAATGCACAAAGAACTGAATATTCTTCTGGAACGCCGCACAGGCCGGGAATGGCGTCTGGTTGCCACCTTGCAGGCCATACAGCACTAGGCTGCCACGCGGCGCCAAGACATCACCGAGTAACGACATCTGCGGGCCGCCCAAGCCATCGAACACCACGTCAACGCCGCGATTATCAGTGAACTTGTTGATTTGCATGAGCAGGTCCTGCTCTTCGGTGACGATGACCTTTTCCGCCCCGAGGGACAGCAGGTACTCGCGCTCCGCGCTGTCCTTGGTCGCGGCAATCACACGCACACCCAAGGCCTTGCCCAGTTGCACAAAGGACGGGCCGGCGCAGTGGCTGGCGTCGGTCACCAAGGCAAACTGGCCGGGTTTGACCCGCGCCAAGTCCACATATGCAAAATATGCAATCAACAGCGGCGTGTAATGCACGCTGGCTTCGATCGGGCTCAAGACATCCGGATAACGGGTCAACGCCGAACGGGGCAGGACGATTTGTTCGCCATACACCGGGTAATCATTGGGGCTCTCGGCGGGAAAACTGGCGACTTTATCGCCCACGGCCAAGTCATCCACGCCGTCGCCCAGGGCTACGACCACCCCGGCCATCTCGTGGCCAAGGCCGGACGGCAAACGTGCGTGGGAAGACGCCAGGTTCTGGCGCCACAAAATGTCATACCAACTGATGCCAATTGCCTCGACACGTACCTGCACTTCGCCCGGTGCAGGCTGCGCGGCTGCATGCTCTTCGCACTTGAGCACCTCAGCCGGACCAAACTTGTGAAAACGGATCGTGCGGGACATCGCAAACCTCGTCAAAGTAACCTCTATTGCCCTGAACTCTATCTGGGCTTTCCGGGTAAGACCACCGGTCGCCGTTAATAGTCGACATGTCTGTCATTGATTCCGCGACTGAGGAATAGACCTCAACTATCGTAGGAAAACTCAATTAGCCGGTGCAGAGTACCAGCCTTTCCCCGTAAGATTCATGCCGGTCATGCTCCGAGCATGGAGATCATAGGGATCATGTATGGCCGCTCTCGTCAAGTTTACAGACTCATCCAGGACACAAGATGAACCGTAACGACCTGCGTCGTGTCGACCTTAACCTCTTGATCGTATTCGAAACCTTGATGCATGAGCGCAGTGTGACCCGTGCCGCCGAGAAATTGTTCCTCGGCCAGCCGGCCATCAGCGCGGCGTTGTCGCGCCTGCGCGGTCTTTTCGATGACCCGCTGTTTGTGCGTACCGGGCGCAGCATGGAGCCGTCAGCCCGCGCCGTGGAAATTTTCGCCCTGCTGTCCCCGGCCCTGGACTCGATTTCCACCGCCGTCAGCCGCGCCGCCGAATTCGACCCGGCCACCAGCACTGCCGTGTTCCGCATCGGCCTGTCGGACGACGTCGAGTTCGCCCTGCTCCCCCAACTGCTCAAACGCCTGCGCGCCGAAGCCCCCGGCATCGTGCTCGTCGTGCGCCGTGTCAATTACATCCTGATGCCCGGTCTGCTCGCCTCCGGCGAAATCTCCATCGGCGTCAGCTACACCGCCGAGCTACCGGCCAACGCCAAGCGCAAGGTACTGCGCCGCAGCCTGCCGAAACTGCTACGCGCCGACAGCGTGCCCGGCGCCCTCAGCCTGGACGACTTCTGCGCCCGCCCTCATGCGCTGGTGTCATTTGCCGGGGATTTGAGTGGGTTTATCGACGAAGAACTCGAAAAGCTCGACCGCAAACGCCATGTGGTGTTGGCCGTGCCGCAATTCAACGGCCTGGGCACCCTGCTTGCCGGGACCGACATCGTCGCCATCGTGCCGGACTACGCCGCCGAGGCCCTGACCGCGGCGGGCGGCTTGCGAGCCGAGGATCCGCCACTGCCGGTGCGCTCGTTCGAGTTGCACATGGCATGGCGGGGCTCGCAGGACAATGATCCGGGGGAGCGTTGGTTGCGATCGCGGATTCAGATGTTCTTTGGCGACCCTGAGAGTCTTTAGGCGTCGTCTGGCAGGCTGTTCGGCTGATCATGTCTGCCTTTCCACAAACCATGGAGCTCCATCCACTTCCAGTGGATTGCTACGCCTCGGCGACCCTGGGCCTCGGACCGACTGATCCCGGCGCTCGCCGCGCATCTCAAGACCTGCCCGGAAGTGGATATCGAATTGCAGGCCAACGACCGTGTGGTGGACTTGGTGGAAGACGGCTTCGATATGGTGTCCGCTACGGCGACCTGCCCAGCAGTGGCTTGGTGGGCTGCCTGCGCCCCACTGCGGCGGACCTGTGAAGCCAACGGCACGCCACGGATTCCAACGGGTCTGCAGTGCAATGCCATCGATTAGATGACATCCATGAAGCTACTCTCTGACCTGGGAGAAAGTAACCACTGGACCATATTCCTGATCAGACACTATCGCTTGCACACAAAATTTCTTTTCTGGAAATTTACTCAGTAACACCATCCTCCACGACTGAGCAACAATCCTGCACAACTGCTCATAAACAGCGTCATCCACCCAAACAGCGTCATCCACCCTATCTCTGCAGCCTTCAAAAACATCAAACAGATGCAGATGATTCAAATTAATGGGTTTAGGTTCGGTGCTCATTCCCTGCTCTGCTGAGCATCAAGAGGGATTTCGAGGATGAAGGTTGCGCCCTGTCCCGCTCCGTCGCTGTGCACGGTCAAGCTGCCACCCATTTCCTGCGCGGCGAGCGCGCAGCTGTGCAGGCCGAAACCGTGTCCCTCTTTGCGCGTCGTGAAGCCATGGAAAAAGATACGCGTCAGGTGCTCGGGCGTAATCCCGCTGCCGTTGTCAGTTACCGTGATACGCAGTACTGGCCCGTCCGCGAGGGCGGCGTTGAACGTTATGCACGGGCTGCGATCGACCACGCCGTCCAACGCCTGATTGGCGTTTCTGATCAGGTTCATCAGAATCAGCAGCACTCGGTGACGGTCCAGCGACAGCAGGGGCAAGTCGGCAATGTCCTTGACCACTATCACCTCCTGGCGCACCCGTGCCCCGGCACTCATGCGCAAGGCATCATCAATCAGCTCTGAGACCGGTATTGTCTCGACGACACTGACGGCAACGGCATAGGACTGCTGGGCCGCAACAATGGTTTTGATGTGGTCAATGCCCTTGGTGAGTTGCCCGAGCTCTTCGATGATGCCCTGTTGCTCTGCCGTCACCACCTCCGCCAGCTTGAGCAGGTAGTCGGGCAGCATCTTCCCTTTGTTGTCGCGGGTGAGGAATTCGCTCAGGTCATTGATATGCTCGTTCAGCATCTGAGCCACCTTGCCCAGGCCCTGGGCCTTGGAAGTGCGCATCTGACTGCTGACCAGTTCTGCCGATACATTCACGCTGTTGAGGATATTACCGACGTTGTGCAGCACCGTCGTGGCGATTTCGGCCATGCCCGCCTGACGGGATTTTGCATTCAGTTCGGCTTGCACCTGGCTCATGCGTAGGGCCGCGCGTACGCGAGCCTTGAGCTCCAGCGGCGAGAAGGGTTTGGCAATATAGTCATCGGCGCCACTCTCCAGCCCGGAGACGCAGGCCTCGCTGCCGCCGCGGGCGGTCAACAGGATGACGGGTATATGGGCGAAACCCGCGCTGGCTTTGATTCTGGCGGTCAGGCCAAAGCCGTCGAGCTCCGGCATCATCACATCCGAGAGAACGACATCGATTGCTCGACGCTGCAGTGTTGCCCAGGCCTGTTCTCCGTCAGCGGCGGTGACGACGATGTAGTCGTCGCGCAAAAGCTCGCTGAGGTAGCTAAGCATTTCCGGGCTGTCATCTACCACCAGCACCCTGGACTGCAAGGCGTGCTCCGGGGTGCCCTCTCCAGTCGAGGCTTGGTCGTTGCTACTGCCATGGCGACCGTCGTCGAAAAGCAGGTGGCGCTGCTCGGCTGTGATGATTGTGGTGGGTGACGATTGCTCATGTATATCGCTGACTTCGGTCGGCACTGTGTTTTGCTCAGCCCCCCGCGCAAATCGAACAAAGAAGCACGCCCCCCGTCCAGGCTCACTGTTGACGCCGACTTCGCCCCCCATCAGTTCGACCAGATCCTTGACCAGGGCGAGACCTATGCCTGTGCCGCTGTATTGGCGCGTGGCGGAGTTATCGATCTGGGAAAAACGCTGGAACAACAGCGGCAGTTTGTCAGCCGCAATGCCAATGCCCGAGTCTTGCACCGACAGCTCAAATCGCTCGTCATCGAGCGCAGTGACGGCCAGATGCACGGTACCGCCAGCGGGGGTGAACTTGATGGCGTTACTCACCAGGTTGAGCAGAATCTTCTCGAAGTGCCGGGGGTCCAGGAACACCGTGCCAAGGACGGGATCGATGCTGCAGGTCAAGGTGCAACCTTTGCCCTTGGCCACCATGGCCGCATCCTCGGCCAGCACACCCACCGCCTGGTTCAAATCAATCGGCGCCGGGCACAACTCAAACTTGCCGGCTTCAGCCTTGGAAAAATCGAGGATGTCGTTCACCCGGTTCATCAAGCGCAGCGCGTTGCGTTGGGCGCGCTCGATCTGCACGCGCCAGTCTGCCGGCGGGGTAGTCGCCGCCGAGAGCTGCTCCAGCGGGGCCAGAATGAGCGTCAGAGGGGTGCGCAATTCGTGGCTGACCGTGGCCACGAAATCGCTCTTGGCCTGGTTAGCCGTATCGGCCTGGTTGCGCGCCTGAATGAGCTCGACGGCCTGCGCCTCCAGCACCTCAGTCTGCCGGTGCAGCGTGTCGGTTCGTTCGGCGACCATTCTCTCCAACGAGGCCTGGACCTGCTGTCGTTCGGCGTCGGCTTCGGCCTCCAGCACCCGGATGCGCAACGCATTTTCTTGGAACACCCGCACGGCCCGCGTCATGATCCCAATCTCATCGCCGCGTCCAACGCTGGCGATCTCGGCGGTCAGGTCACCGGCAGCAAGCCGGCGCATGACCGAGGCCAGGGCGACGATGGGCTGCGCGACAAACCGCGAGGTGCTCCAGGCGATGGCACCGGCCAGCAGGATGGCGACGGTGCCCGCGATGATTGCCGCAAGCATGCCGCGATCCTTGTGGGCCAAGGCGTCTGAGCGCGCCTCGCCAGCGAAGCGCGCAACCAACAGGCCCGCGCTCCGGGCCTCGTTGCGAACTTGGTCACGCGCGTCGCTCAAGGCGTTGCTCGCCTGATGGAATCTGGCGAATGCGGCCCGGTAGCCAGCAATCTGATCGCTGACCGTCAGGGGTGTAGCGTTGGTCTGCGGCCCCACAGACGAAGGGAGAACGCGCGAGAGACGGGAGAGCTCATCCAGGATGGCGCCGACAGAGTCGGCGACCTCGGCCGACGGTGACAGGCGAAACGACAACGTCTGCGCTTCCAGGGTGGCCACCCGCTCGGCGAAACGCTTGGACAATGCGGCTGCATTTTGCAGTAAACCGGTGGCTGCCTGAATGTCACTGGCGTCACGGGCAATGTGCTCGTCCACCTCACCCAACATTGCTTCGAGGCGCTCGGCCACATCCCCAACCGCGCCGAGATCTCGCAAAGCCTCGCCTCCCAGGAGCTTGGGCGCCTTGCCAAGCTGCTCGACCGCCAGGCTGGCAGCAGTGATCGCCGTCGCCAACTGCCCCAGGGCCTCCACCTCCTGTGGCGCCTCCATCAACTCGCGCAATTGCTCGACCACGGGCGGCAGTGCCGCGCAGGCGTTCCTCGCCGCAGTGGCGGCCGCCCCATCACCGGTCACCAGCACCTTGGCCACATTGGCGGTGATGATCCGCTCTCCGTTGCGCAGGATATCCAGGATGCGATGGGCGCTCTCAATATTGCTCACCTGCGCCTTGTGGTCAGCGGCGCGGGAATCAAGCCCCTTCAGCCCATCGGCGATGCCCTGTTCGACGAGGATCGTCGCCTCTCGCATTCGGCTGTAGTGGGCTGTCATGTTCTCCGTTTCGCCATCCATGGTCAGGGTCGCCGCCCGTAAAGCGGCGATCGCCGCAGAGAGTCTTTCCAGACTGCCCTTGAGCGATTGCGCCTCTACCACCGGAATGTCGTCAAGGCCGGCGATAGCCGTCGCCACCATGCCTTCTGCCTGGGACAAGCTTTCCTGGTCGCGGGTGGCAATGAAGTTTTCCACCCGCCCGGTGGCCCCGTTGACCGAGGCCAGGATCTCTGCGGAATGACTGGCGGAATCCACCGCACGTACCATGCCTCGCAGGCCGTAGAGGTTCACCAGCGATACCGCCAGCATCAAGAACACCAGTGCGGCAACCGCCAGGCCGATCCTGACGGCAATGGGCCTGGCCGTGGCTGATTTGAATGTCAACATGGGGCCTCGCCTCCTAGCCCGCCGCTACTGTTTCTTGACCTCCGGCAAAGGCCCCGGCGCCGCCGCATTGTTGATGGCCGCGTCGATCATCGCCGCAACGGAAGCCTGGCTGTAGAAAGGATTGGCGGCGCCGCCCACCGGCATAGTGGCGAGCCAGGTGTCCAGGTCTTTCGCATCGATACGCACCAGCGGCACCTCGACGAACTTCGGCACCGGCTTGCCCGCCAGGATCTGCTGGGCCACCCAGAACCCCACTTGGGAGACACTCGGCGAGGCAGAGACAGAGACGGTCTCGTAGCCATTGGCATCGCGCTCCTGCTTCCACAAGGCGAGTTCGTCCTGGCGGTTCCCCATCACGATGATCGGCAAAGGGCGTCCTGCCGCCTTGAACGCCATGGCCGCCCCGTAACCATCGCCACCCTGAGTCGCCACGGCATCAATCTTGGGCAACGACAGCAGCGCCAGCGCCACCTCCTTGCGGGCGACGGAAGCCGTCCAGTTCCCGTACACGGTCTTGGCGAATTTCAGTCCCGGATAGTCGCTGGCGGCCTTGCGAATGCCGTCGCTGATGTTTTTATCGGTGGCATCGCCGGCTATGCCGCGGATCTCCAGCAACGTTCCGTTGCCCTTAAGACGCTCGGCGATGTAATCCATTTCCACACGGCCCATGGCGGACCAGTTGTAATCCACGGTATAGACGCAACGTTCGGTGACTAGGCTGGCCATGACGACCACCACAATGCCGGCGTTGCAGGCGTCGCGGATCACCCCGTTGAGGGCCGTGTCGGAAGCGGCCAGGATGACAATGGCATTGACGCCCTTGACGATCATGTCCTGGATATGGGCCGCCTGTTCCGATGCCGAGTTATTGGCGCTGACCACCGGGGCCTCCCGGATCAAGCCATCCTTTTGCGCTTGGAGCGCAATTTCCTGCCAGTTGCGCACCATCACCTTGCGAAAATCGCTGCCCGCGTAGGAATTGCTGAAGGCGATGCTATAGCCTGCGGTCGGGCCGCCAGCGCTGCCATCGTCAGCCGCTTGGGCTGGATTGGCGGCAACTATCGCCAGCCCCGCCACGCAGCCGGCGAAGCGCCACAAGAGTGTGTGGATTGGTTTAGTGTTCATGCTGTTCTCCGACGTGCCAGGGATTGACCAGCAGTAATCCACCCGCACCTGCCGGCAGCCTGGATCGACGGCTCGATCTGGTTGGAGCAGTTGGCCCGCAGATAGGAGATCTTCGACACTGTGAAGTTTGACGCAGGCATTGAACGTTTCCCTGTATGGCGCGTGCGGGGTTGTTCCATATTGCCTTTTAAAAAAACCTGAAGCCCACCCACCTAGTGTCTTGCCGGCATCGGACTGCTGGCCAACGACACTGGCTTTGATGGGGTTAGTGCCCTTGGCCAGTTGCCCAAGCTCTTCGGTTGTGTCGCCCTACGAAGGGCCGATGGACACGCGTTACCAGGCTACTCATTCGGTCGTTCCAATAGCAGGACCAGGCATGAAGAAGCAGACACATACAGATTCCTCTCCTTGGCGGCCGGCAATTGAACCCCCTGCATTGGCAATGATCATAGTATCAAAGTGCCCGCTTCGCGCGGGGTCTTGGAGGATTTCAGCCAATTGAGCGACTGAATCGCCCCGGATTCTCTAGACACCTTGCAAGCGCGCGCCAGCCTTGATTGCCAGGTCGAGCATGCTCAACCCATCATTGACCATTCGACGCTCACGAATGCCCGTGCGCGATTCGATCCATTCGGGCGTGGTATCCAGGCCGCTGGAAATTTGCTGATTGTCAATTATCTGAGGCGCGTGGTGTCACGCGCGGCCCTAGTTCGCTTCCTGACGCAGGGCACGGCCCAGCGACCATCCAAAATTCATGCCCGCCGCCGCCAGCAGGATCGCGCTCGCGCCAAGCACTTGCAGGGTGCTGAGCGGATGATCGAAGGCAACCCAGTCGACCAGGATGGCAACGACCGGATAGATGAACGACAGTGTGCCAACCAGCGCCGTGGGGATTTTCTGGATGGCGCTGTACAGCAGGGTCGACATGAGCCCGGTATGGACCACGCCGATAATGATCAGATATGTCCAGGCCCCCTCGACCGTATCGACCCTGCCGAAATCCACGAACGAGGCCAGGACCACCACGCCTACCACCATCTGGATCAGCACGATCAGGTGCGCGGGCAAGTCCTTGAGACGCTTGGTGATCGCCGCCGCCACGGCATAGAAGAAGGCCGAAGCCAGGGCGAGGCAAACGCCGAGCACGTAGTCGGCGCCGGTGGCCTGCCCATTGCCCTTGGCGGACACGATCAGCATCAGCCCGGCGAAGGCCAACAGCAGCCAGCCAACCTTGGCGGCGCTGAGGCGTTCAGCGAAAAACAGCACACCCAAACCGACCAGCATGAACGGCTGAACGTGGTAGACCACCGTGGCAATGGCGATAGAGGAATGTTTGTAGGCACTGAACAGCAGCACCCAGTTCAAAATCAGCGCCACCCCGCCCAGGCATACCAGAATGAACTGCCGGGCGCTGATCAGGGACCGACGCAGCACCCCAAGCACCAGGCACGTGACCAGCATCGCCAGGGCACCGAACAAACAACGCCAGAACACCACGGCCTCCGGGCTCTGCCCCGACATGATGACGAACCAGCCCACCGTGCCGGAGATGACCATGGCCGAAATCATTTCGAGCGTCCCACGGGATTGCGACTTCATCACTCACTGCTTCCTTGCTGTCGACATTGCCGTAACCTAAGCCGCCATTCGCGGACGCTGCCTCGGCAAAATAAACTTTATAATGAACTATTAACCATTATAATGAACAAAGCACCAAAGCGCGTCAACCCAATTAAGGATGATTTATAAAACGAATGACCAATATAACGAACAACCTGTCGAGAAATAACCCGAGCCGAATCGACCTGCTGGCGCTTTCAATCAAACGCGAACGCTTGGCCGCAGGACTTTCCTTGACCGAGCTGGCGAAACGCGCCGGGGTGGCGAAGTCGACCTTGTCTCAATTGGAGTCAGGAATCGGTAACCCCAGCATCGAAACCTTGTGGTCGCTGGCGATGGCAATGGGTTTGCAAGTCACCCGGTTCTTCGAGCAACCCCAACAGCCGTTGCGGGTGATTCGCGCCAACGAGGGCATGACCACCTATGCCGAGACTGCCAATTACGCAGCGACACTGCTTGCCGATTGCCAGGCGGGAGTACAGCGCGACATCTACCGGCTCAAGGTGCAGCCCGGCGAAGTTCGGCTGTCTCAGCCTCACCCACCGGGAACCGTAGAGCACGTAGTGCTGTGCAGCGGCAGCGCCCATATTGGCCCGGCGACTGGGCCTGTATTGCTGAATGCCGGCGACTACATCAGCTACCTGGCGAATGTGCCTCACGTGTTCGAAGCACTTGAGGCGGACACTACTGCAGTGATGGTGATAGAGCATTCCTGAGGTAGACGCCATTTTTCGTTCGCTCATGTATCACGAGCGACCTGGGGGCAACTTGGGGCATATTTGAAATTTTTCTGCCTGAAAATGTTGTCCTAGAGCCCAGTCAAAATGTTTTTTGGCGATCCTGACAGTCTCTAGGCTTCGTCGGGCAGGCCATTAAGCTGATCATTTCTGCCATTTCACAGGCATTCTGGACAATGTGCTGAGTCCGGGGCCTGTCCACGCGCCTGCACTGTTGGAAGCACGCCCCCATTACTCAATAGTAACGGGGGCGTGCGTCTTTGGTTGGTTCAGTGGCGTCAGTAGCCCACACCACGAACACCGCCTGAAGCCCGGATGGATTCGCCTGTCACCCAGTGCGAGTCCTGCGACGCCAGGAACACGGCCAATGGTGCGATATCTTCTGGCTCACCGAAGCGACCCAGCGGAGTTCCCGCGATGAGCTTTTCACCAAATTCACCGGCAAAATTTCCGTCAGTCGCCGGCGTGTTCGTGTGCCCTGGCAGGATCGAGTTGACCCGGATACCACGCGCCCCCAGCTCCCTGGCCAGTGCAAAGGTCAAGGTATCGACCGCGCCCTTGGTCGCCGAGTAAACACTCGAAGCCAGGTAGGGATCGGTGCTGAGAATCGAGCTGATATTGATAATGCTGCCTGTCGGGCCCAGCAGCTTGACGGCCTCGCGTACAGCCAGAAGGTAGCCCAACACGTTCAGGTTGAACTGCTTGTGGAAGGCTTCTTCAGTCAGGTCATCGATCATCTGGAACACCGCGACACCGGCATTGTTAACCAGCACATCCAGGGTTCCGTATTTGGTCCGGATCGTTTCAAACAGTCGAACCACATCAGCTGCCTGGCTCATGTCTGCCTGGACAGCAAAGGCACAACCGCCGTTCTCTGCGATCTGCGCAACGACTGCGTCCGCGTCGGACTTGCTGGAGGCGTAGTTGACGATGACTGTTGCGCCCTCTGCGGCCAAAGCCTTGGCGATCCCGGCGCCTATGCCTTTGGAGGCGCCCGTGACAACCGCTACTTTTCCTTCGAGTTTCATAAACTGACCTTTTGAAAATGACGTGATATGAGGCCTGATTGCAGTCGGGGCCTGAATGACCGCTAGTGCAACGAGCCGCGTGCTATCAGTATTCAGCGATCGAAAGATCAGACGTTTGCCGGTTATTCGCACATCCTTGCCTATTCTTCTCAGCTAGCTTGCTATGCACCAGGGTTTAGCTCACGGTGGCAGGTATGGAAAAGTCACTGGCAGAACTGCGCAGTATCGTGATGCGCGCGCAAGACAAGTGGACTGAAACCGGATTGCCCCGTGTGGCCATGGTCCGGGCAGAGGCTTGTGCGGATCAGGTTTATCCGCCGATGTTGCATCTGGTGCTTCAAGGCACCAAAACCCTATCGATAGGTGCGGATGTTTCCAGGTATGCCGAAGGCACCTATTTCCTGGTGCCCGTCGACGTGCCCGCGACGGGCCAGGTTCACGCCGACACCCTGGATAAGCCCTATCTTGCGGTCAGTCTGACCTTGAATCCCGATGTAATCGCTACGCTGCTGATGGACGAGGGCGAGGCACCGAGGGCATCACAAAACTCGTGTTTTGAGGGCGTGCGTGCGCCAGCCGAAATGGTTGATGCATGGTTACGAATGATGCGGCTCATGGATCGCCCACATGAGATTGCGATACTGGCGCCTATGATAGAGCGCGAAATTTTGTTGCGCGCGCTACAAGGACCATTGGGCGGCATTCTCCGTGACGTTGCACGACCGGATGGCCGAATGACGCAGATCCGCCGCGTTACCCAATGGATCCGTGAGCATTACGCCGAGCCTTTTCGCGTCGAACCACTGGCGCGCATGTCAGACATGAGCGTTGCCGCCTTCTATCGGCACTTCAAATCCGTGACAGCCATGACACCGATTCAGTACCAGAAGCGCCTGCGCTTGCTGAGGGCGCGCTGGCTGTTGCTGTTCGATACACTCGACGCGACGTCCATAGCCTATACCGTTGGCTACGAAAGCGCCTCCCAGTTCAACCGGGAGTACGCACGCCTGTTCGGTCTGCCTCCGGCACGGGACGCGGCCAGATTCAGGACGCCTGCCCCTGCTGAAGAGTTTATAACAGCCTCTTGAACAGCCAACACCCACCTCAGAAGTCGGTGATCACCGTGCCGGCAATACTCTCGGCAAACCCACCACCAAACACGTTGGCCGGTGTTGCAAAACCCAGCTGCCGTTCTCCGTTCAGTACCCGACGCGCAGCTTCTACTGCCGCCAGCGGCGTATAGGAATAGCCGTTCACGGTTTCAATCACCGACCGCGCGATTGCGCCATCTGTCCCGGTGACCTCAACCACTGCACGCGCGCGATGAGCGGCCCTTTGCTGAGGTGTGGGGCCATCAGGCAACTGCGACAGATCACCTTCGGGAAACGCATCACCCGTGAGATGCACGAACATCGCAATGTTGCGGATGCCGGTCGAATGCCAGCCCGTCACCAGGTCGCCGAAAGACAATGGTGCACAGAGGACCGGCCCCTGGCCAAAATCAAAGAGGCGCGGCGCTGCGTCCGGTGTCGCAACAAGTTCGCCATCGACCCTGGCGAGCACGCCTGCGCCGATGATCTCGCTGACGCTCATCGCAGACCCGCGAGACATCAAACCGGGGACCTGAAGCGCGATACTCAGCGCAACCGGTTTTACTGCACGCGTGGCAACATGCACCGCCAACGAATCGGTAGGAACGACATCCCAGCCGACACCCGGCAACAGCATGACGTGATTCGCAGCCGCTTCAGCGCCCAGCCCCTCGGCCATGCGGTAAATATTGATCTCGGCAGTGATGTCCAGATAGTGCACGCCGGCCTTGATACAGGCGTGCATCAACGATTCGGCCGTTTGTGCGAATGGCCCTGCGAAGTTCAGCAATACTGAGATGCCAGATAAAGAGCCTTCGGCATCATTGGTATCAAACACCCGATAAGGCACGTCCAACTGCGCTGCGAGCGATTCGAGACGCTTGGCATTACGCCCGGCGATTTCGAAATCCAGACCGAGCGCTTTTGCTCGCTCAGCAGCCATCCGCCCGGTATAGCCCGCTGCGCCGTATATCAGAAGCCTACTCATTGGATGTGCTGCCATTTCTTAAAAACAAATTCGAGGCTGTACCCATCCGGGTCCAGCACATTGGCAGCGTAGTAGTCGGGATCGTAATGCAAGCGTGCCCCAGGCGGGCCGTTGTCGACCGCCCCCTGATGCAGGGCAGCGGTATAAGCGGCATCAACTTCAGCCTGGCTGCTTGCGACAAAACCAACCTGTACCGCGCGCCCGTCCACAACGCCTTCACGCAACCAGAAAAACATCCGGCCTTTGGCACCGAAGCCTTTCAGGTCAGGATGACCCGGTGGGCCATCCTTGCCATCGTAGTTCAGGCGCGCGGTGATACCCAACGGGGTCAGGGCAGCTTCGTAGAAACGGATGGACCGTGCAATATCGCTCACGGACAAAAAGATATGATCCAGCATGGCACAACCCTTATGATTCAGATGTTGTAGCCGCCGGCCACTTCGAGGGTCTGGGCATTGATCCAGGCGCCCTCCTCTGACACTAACATGGCGATAACGCGCGCGACGTCTTCCGGCTCGCCGACCCGGCCGAGTGCCGTTTGCGCCGCCAGCTTCGCCTCGAACTCAGCGTTCAGCCCGCCACCCAATTCGGTACGGATGGCGCCGGGTGATACCGCGTTGGCCCGTATTCGCCGCTCGCCGAATTCTTTGGCCATGTAACGGGTGAGCACTTCGAGCCCCCCCTTAAACGCCGCATAGGGCGCCACGCCAGCGGTGGCGACGCGGGTAGTGGCACTCGTCAGGTTGACGATACTGGCGTTTTCCGAGAACAGCGGCAGTAGGGTTTGGGTGAGGAAAAACGGCCCTTTGAGGTGCACGTTGAACAGACCATCGAACTGTGCCTGGGTGACAGTTGCCAAGGGATTGAACAGACCGTAGCCGGCGTTGTTGACCAGGCCACTTAGCGTGGTGGCGTTCCAGGTGTCCCTTAAGGTCAGTTCCACTGACTGCCGAAATGCCTCGAAGCTACCGACATCAGACACGTCGAGCTTGAGAGCGACAGCCTTGCCACCGACGCGCTCGATACGTTCCACGACGGTGTCGGCAGCCTGGGGATCAGTGTTGTAGGTCAGGATGACCCCCATACCGCGCCGAGCAATGTGCTCGGCGGCACTGGCACCGATTCCACGGCTGCCACCGGTAATCACGATGATGCTCATTTGATGTTCCTCTGTGGCTTATATGTGGCCCCACAGTACTCATCACGACCGCCAGGGTCGTACCCGTTTCTACTCGAAACCTGCCTGTTTCTGCTTTTCGCTTGCATGGCGCAGGGTTCTGCCGTCAGCATGCCCGGCATGGACAATCAACTGAATGAACTAAGGTCGCTCGCGGCCAGGGCTGAAAATCGCCGTACCGAAACGGGCATCCCCCGCGTGGCCATGGTTCAGGGCAAAATCCCCGAACACATGCTGGCGGCGGTCTATGACCCGATGATCAATCTGATCCTGCAAGGCAGTAAAAGCATGAGCGTGGGGGATCGGACGCTTCGGTATGACCCTGCGACCTATTTCGTCATGTCCATCGATTTACCCGCGGTGGGGTCTGTGCATCCGAACGTATCGGGAGAACCTTACCTGGCCGTCAGTCTGACTCTTGACCCGACAGTGCTGTCGACGCTATTTGCAGACCTGCCCAAACCTGCCAGCCGCGTTGAGAGCACGCTCGGGTTTTCCGTAGCGCCAGTCACAACCGACCTGATGGATGCCTGGGTGCGAATGTTGCGATTAATGGGCGATCCGGACGCCATCGCAGCCCTGGCCCCGGTTTATGAACGGGAGATTATCTTCCGTGTGCTCCAGGGTCCCCATGGCTGGATGCTGCGGGAGATCGCGGCACCGGATACGGCAATGGCCCGAGTCAACATGGCGATCCAGTGGATCCGCCGTGACTTCGCTGAGCCAATTGGGGTGGAACGCCTGGCGGAACGAGCATCAATGAGCGTCTCGGCGTTTCACCGTCACTTCAAAGCAGTGACCAGCCTGAGCCCTTTGCAGTATCAAAAACGGGTTCGCCTGCTCCAGGCTAGAACACTGATGGTGGCCCATGCCAAGAGCGTCATGGCTGCTGCCTTCGAGGTCGGCTATGAAAGTGCGACACAATTCAGCAGGGATTATTCACGGGTGTTTGGACTTCCTCCTGCACAAGACGCCGGGAGAATCCTCGGGGAAACGAGCGCCATCAGACGCTAATCAGTTGGAGAATCAGATAACCGGCTAGAAGAGATCCATGACCTTCAACTAATGCGGATTTACCGGTTCGCTATCGCTGATAGCCGGTCTCTTGACGATTGAGTTCTGGCCCCGACTTCCAGATCAAATGTGGAATTACACTGAAAGCCAGCCAAATCCAAGCCGGTGTTTATCAGGAATCGCCATTCATGATTGCTGGCACAGCCGGCGCAAGTGGGGGCACAATTTTTTTTTGAGCTGAAACGACCGTCCTAGAGCCTAGTCAAAATGTTTTTAGCGATCCTGAGAGTCTTTGATTCAAGCCGGCGCATACTTAAACGCTGGGTGACCGGGCACTCACAACGGCACGCAAAAGAGTTGCAGGCACTGCTGCTGAGCCAGATGGTTGGCGACCAGCAAGGTACGCCACCCCTCAAGGTCATATGACAGCACCTGCCACACCAGCCACAGGTAGCTGAGTTGGAACACTGCCCAGGTCAATCCTGGCTATCCACGACGGTCAAGCATGGCGATTATCCGTACCGTCCATGACACGGCGGGCTTTGGCGACCGTGTCTGAACAGCCGAAACCATCCGTGCCCAGCACCTTGAACGGCGCACTGACATAGTCCGTCGCCGCCACGACCGCGCGGCCCCGCCCAGGCATTGCTCGACATGTCCCTGTGTAGTCTGCGTACCCGCCAGGCATGCGTGCTGGGCTGACCTGGCATCGCGCTCAAGCTCACTGAAACTGGTGACACTCCAGACCTGCACCGTCACGCCCCATTGCTCGCGCAAATGGTTCGTCGCCGCCAGCACTTCGTTGAGGATCACGCCTTACCGTTGGCCAACGCCAGAACGTCACCGACAGTGGCGACCTCCGACAGCTGTGCATCGCTGATCTGCACGCCGAGTTTCTTCCTCAGCAACTGGGCCAGGTCGACCTGCGACAGCGAGTCGAAACCCAGGTCCTCAAGGGAGGCATCAGGGACGATGCGGCTTTCTTCGATGTTGAAACGCGCGGCAATGGCTTGGACGATAGCTTCGTTACTTACGGTCATCACATGACTCTTGTTGTGTGGAACTGTAGGTTGGGAAAAGTCTTAATCAGTCCCGCCACTCGCTGTCCATCGACCAGGATGGCAACGACCGGATAGATGAACGACAGTGTGCCAACCAGCGCCGTGGGGATTTTCTGGATGGCGCTGTACAGCAGGGTCGACATGAGCCCGGTATGGACCACGCCGATAATGATCAGATATGTCCAGTCCCCCTCGACCGTATCGACCCTGCCGAAATCCACGAACGGGGCCAGGACCACCACGCCTACCACCATCTGGATCAGCACGATCAGGTGCGCGGGCAAGTCCTTGAGGCGCTTGGTGATCACCGCCGCCAACGCGTAGAAAAAGGCCGAAGCCAGGGCCAGGCAAACGCCGAGCACGTAGTCGGCGCCGGTGGCCTGCCCACTGCCCTTGGCGGACACAATCAGCATCAGCCCGGCGAAGGCCAACAGCAGCCAGCCAACCTTGGCGGCGCTGAGGCGTTCAGCGAAAAACAGCACACCCAAACCGACCAGCATGAACGGCTGAACGTGGTAGACCACCGTGGCAATGGCGATAGAGGAATGTTTGTAGGCGCTGATCAGGGAGCGGCGCAGCACCCCGAGGATCAGGCACGCAACCAGCATCGCCATCGCGCCGAACAAGCAACGCCAGAACACCACGGCCTCCGGGCTTTCCTTGACCGAGTTGGCGAAGCGCGCCGGGGTGGCGAAGTCGACCTTGTCTCAATTGGAGTCGGGAATCGGTAACCCCAGCATCGAAACCTTGTGGTCGCTGCTGAATGCCGGCGACTACATCAGCTACCTGGCGAATGTGCCTCACGTGTTCGAAGCACTTGAGGCGGACACTACTGCAGTGATGGTGATAGAGCATTCCTGAGGTAGGCGCCATGGACACGCCAAAGGATGAATCGCCCTGAATTTTCTGGACGCCCTGACAGCGACTCACGATACCCCTGACTCCAATGGGGAGTTAACAATAACCATTAGAACCCTGATGGAATTTTTCCAGCTCCCGCCATTTTCGCTCGCTCGTGTATCACGAGCGACCTAGGGGCAAGATTGGGGGCATATTTGAAATTTTTCTGCCTGCCCCGCCCATCTCTCGCACGCCGTTGGTACACATCTGCGTTGCCCGCAAAAAGTTGACGTAGTAAGTCTTTTTCAGAGCTTCCGTAACAGCGATCGCTCACCATTGTTGCGAAAACGGTAACTAGGCATTCCAGAAAGCGCGATGGTGCCACTGAAAAGCACATGCTAAGTTTCGCGCCGCGTAACAATTTGAAATATTTTCTATGGCCTGAGTGCGTCTAGCTCGACCATCAGACACTCTTAGCTCAACTTTCCCGGCACTGCCATGCGCCAACTTGCACGGCAGTTGAAAGGCGCCCATGAATCGAAATGAACTGCGAAAATCCGACATCAACCTGATGGTCATTTTCGAAGCGCTCATGCAGGAACAAAACGTCACCCGCGTCGCCGAAAAAATGTATTTAGGCCAGCCAACCGTCAGCACAGCACTGGGACGGCTGCGAACGCTGTTCAATGACCCCCTGTTTGTTCGAGTAGGCCACCGCATGGAGCCCACTCGCCGCGCCGAAGAAATCATCCGGCATCTGTCGCCAGCGCTGGATGCCATGGCCACGGCGCTCAGCCTCGCACACCAGTTCGATCCGCTGGAAAGCTGCCTGACCTTCAAGATCGGCCTTTCCGACGACGTCGAATTCGCCCTGCTGCCGCCCTTTCTGGCGGCGCTGCGCGATGAAGCCCCCAACGTGGTCGTGATCATCCAGCATGCCGACTATTGGCGCATTCCCGACCTATTGGCGTCTGGCGACATCACCGTCGGCATCACCGAGACCCGTGAACTGCCCGCGAATGCCAAGCGCAAACTGCTCAGACGCGTCGAACCACGCATCCTGCGCGCCGATAACGCTGACGCACCTTTGACCCTGGACGAGTTCTGTACCCGCCCCCATGTTCAAGTCTCTTACACGGCCAATATCCACGGTATCGTCGATGAATGCCTGGCTAAAATCGGCCGCGACCGCAAGGTGGTACTGTCGATTCCGCAGTTCAGCTCGCTGCCGGCGGCCCTCAACGCGACCAATCTGCTGGCGAGCTGCCCCGACTACGCGGCGAAGGCGTTGCTGGGGTGGGGCAATTTGCGCGACGAACCCTGCCCGTTCGAGGTGCCGGCACAGGAGTTGTCCATGGTCTGGCTGAGCCTGACTGACAACGACCCGGCCGAGCGCTGGTTGCGCACCCGGCTAGAGCAGCACATGGGCAACCTGGCCGCCACTGCTGCTTAGCCGGCAATTCAAGGTGCGCTGCCCAGCGTGTTGAAGTCACGCAATTTGGCCGGCTGGCGCGGATCACCAATCAGTAGCTGACCTCGCTGATAGGCCGGGTTGACGATGCTTTTCCACGGCTCGAACGTGTCGAAGCGCAGCCCTGCCAGATCCGCCCACGTGTGGATGAAGTGCGACGTGGTCCACTCGCGATGTAATGCATCGCGCAGATCGAGTGGGTTGTCCTCTTTCCAGCTCGGCGAGCGCCATACCAGGAAAGGCACGGTGTACATTGGCCGTGTCGGCGCCTCTTCATTGCGCCCCAGCATGTGCGGGGCCACCGGGTCGTACACCGACTCACCATGATCTGACAGATACACCAGGAAGCCATGCGGGTTGGAGCGCTTGAAGCGATCAATCAACGAGCTGACCACGTAATCGTTGTAGAACACGGCATTGTCATAGTCGTTGTATTTGCGCAGCGTCTTGTCCGTGATATAGCGCGGTACCTCGGCGCTGTCCTGGAACCGCGCGTAGCCGCTGGGAAACCGGTAGCGGTAGTTCATGTGGGTGCCCAGCAGATGCACGACGATCAGCTTTCGCGGCGCCTTGTCCTTGAGAACCTGGCTAAACGGCTCCAGCACGTCTTCGTCGTATTGGCTGGTGGAATTCTGATTCCGGTTGTTGTTCAGGTAGACCTGCTCGTCCGCCTGCTTGGAAAAGGTGGTGAGCATGGTATTGCGCTGGGTCATGGTCTGCTGATTGGTGATCCAGAACGTTTTGTAACCAACCTGCTTCATCATGCTGATCAACGAAGGTGTCGTCAGGTACAGGTCCGGGTGCTCCTGGTCGGCAAAAGTCAACACCTGCTGCAGCACTTCGATGGTATACGGCCGCGGCGCCACTACCTGATCAAACACGTCGAGTTCGGGCCGCAAGGCATCCAGCTGTGGCGTGGTCTGGCGAGTGTAGCCGTACAGACTCATGCGCTGGCGATCAGTCGACTCGCCGATAACCAACACCATTGTCGCTGGCTGCCCGGCATGGGCATCCACTTGATGCTGCAAGGGCGCAATGGCTTTCCAGCCCTCGAACATATTCGCCATATCGGCCAATTGCTGACGGTACTGCGTGTAGCCAATGACCATCTGCCAAGGCGATGCCGACTGCAGATTCTGCTGAAACTTACCGATGCGCATGTCCAGGTCGCCACGCTTGCGGTACTCATGGAGGGCTGAGTAGCCCACCGATGCAAAGGCAATCAGCAGGCACAACACCACCTTGGCACGCCCCGAGAACGCAACGGGGCGAACCCTGAACCATAACCCCAGCGCGATGACGGTATAGGCCACCAGCACGGCCAATTTAGACCAGGAGAAATACTGGGAAATATACTCACTGGACTCACTCATGTTGGACTCGAACATGATAAAGATCGCGCTTTGCGAAAACTCCTGGCCATAGATCAGGAAGTAAGCCAGCGCAGTCAGCGAGCACATCCACAACACCAGCCCTATCAACCCGACGATGGGCCGCGTCCAGCGCGGAAACAGCAATGGTGGGATCAGCCACAGCAGGCTTGCCGCGCTGGCTTGCCAGAAGCCGTCAAGGCCGGCGACATCGGCATGGTAGATCAACCATTGCAGGGGGCCGGAAAAATACCAGAAAAACAGGTACATGACGGCCAGCGAGCGGGCACTGGAACGGCGCAGGAGCGGCGTGCCAGAGGCATTCGCAAAGGGCTGGGCGCCGAGATGGGGCATAGATTTATTCAACGCGTGTAACCTGCGGTTCAAGAGATGAGGAAAAGCCCGGGGTCTCACTGACCAGTGTTTCGATGAGCTGACGGCAAATGGCATGCACCTGGGCCTGCGGCAAGCCCGCATCGACCTCGACCACCCGCGCCCCGGGGAACGTCAAGGCCGCGGTGGCGGCCACCTTGCGCTCGATCAGGGCTAGGTCATGGTCGGGCTTGCGCGCCCAGGCCGTGTGGGCGTCCACATTGAGCCGGATGACCAGCGTGGGCGGTATCTGGGCCATCTCGATGTAGAGGTCGCGCTCACGCCGGGCCAGCAACGCGGTTAACCAACCAGTGGCATGGGCGGCCGACAAGCCAGGGCCATCGTTGAGCCCGGCGATCTGCGCCTGCGGGTAGCGGTCACAGATCACCAGCCGCCCGCTCTCGCGCACGTGCAGCATGTGCAGGAAACGACGCCAGCGCAGCCTGCCGAACAGGTAGATGACCGCAGCCGTGACAGGCCCGGGAATACGCTCGCCGGGCGTTCGAGCCCGACTGGCCTTGGCGGACAGATGCCGCTCCAGCATCGCGCCTATCCACGGCAACTGCCGAATCTTCAACCCCAGCGCCCCGGAGCCCAGCCCCAGGTAGGCATATTGGCTATTGGCAATGACGGAGCACAGGTAGTGCGCCGTGGTGGTCTTCCCGGCACCGTCCGGGCCGATGATGGCGACCAACGGCGCCAGGCGCCGGAAGGCGCTACGGCTGGCCATTACACGGCGCGCTGGCGGGCCAGGCATGCGTTGATGGCATGCTTGGCCTGGTCGATGACGGTATCCAGGGGCTGGGTACTGTCCAGATCAATGATCGGACTGCCCTGGTATTCCAGCTGCGGCACCAACGCGATTTTGGTGGCCAACGACGCGTAGCGGTGGTCCGGTTTGCGCTTGTAGGCCGTTTCCAGATCGACATTGAGCCGAATCACCACGTCAGGGCGATAGCTCACCATGTAGCAGTACAGCAAGCGCTCGCAACGTGCCAGGCAGCGCACCAGCGCATTGCGATGCGGTACGCCACTGAGGCCCGGGCCATCGATCTTCATTTTGGCCACGGCAATTTGCGGAAAGCGATCGGCGATCACCGCAACACCCTGGCGTCGCAGCGACATCATCTTCTGATAGCGCCGCCAACGCCGTACGGACAGCAGAAAAATCGCGGCCGCCGCCAGGGTACTCGGCGCCTCGATCGAGGTTCGCGACGCTTCGCCTGGCGAGACTGTTTTCGGCGAGTTTTTGGCAATCAGACGCTTGAGTACGCCCCCCACCATCGGCAAGCCCACCAGTTTCTCGCCCAAGGCCTTGGATTGGATGCCCAGATGGCAGCTTTCAACCTGTCCGGACTCGCGCATCCACGCCAGGATAGCGTCGGAAACAGTGGTCTTGCCCGCACCATCGCAGCCTACAAAGGCGATCACCGGTGCTAGTTCGTTCTCATGGTTCATCGACATCTCAGCGGCCTCCCGTGCCATGGCTCAGAGCGGGACGCGGCAGCGGCGCATGCCCACCTGTCACGACCTTGAATTTACCCTCGACCAACTCGACAACCTTGTCCGCCACCTCGATCAGGCGCGGACGGTGCGACACGGCGATAATGGTGATGTTCGGCGTCAACGCCTTGAGCGTGGCGCAGATGTCGGCTTCGGATTCGGCGTCCAGCGCACTGGTGGCCTCGTCCAGGATCAGCAGGCGGGGCCGGTGCGCGAGCGCGCGGGCGATAATGATTCGCTGGCGCTGACCACCGGACAGTTGGCCGCCCCGCTCCCCAACCCGCGTGTGCAGGCCGTAATCCAGGCCCTGCACGAATTCCCAGGCGCCGGCCTGACGCAACGCATGCTCGGCATCGGCTTCGGTCAATGACGGTTCACCGAGGGTGACGTTGGCCAGCACACTGTCGTGTAGCAGCAGGGTTTCCTGGGTCACGTAGCCGATCATCCGGCGCCAACTGCGCCGTTGCAGATCGCCCAACGCCCGGCCATCCACGCGGATGCTGCCGTCTTGAGCCACCAGCAAAGCGCACAGCAGGTCAAGAACCGTGGTTTTGCCGGTGCCCGACGGGCCAACCAGCGTTGTCATGGTGCCCACCTCGAAACTCACGCTGGCCTCGTCGAGGACGCGTCGACCGCCGTAGGTAAACGAAACCTGATCGAACACAATGTTCCGGGCCAACGTTGGCTGGAGGCTGCCGCCAGCGGGTTCGCGCTGGGCCTCGGCTTCTTCCACCGCCTCGCGCAGGGCCCAGAACGCGCTCTCCTGCCCGACCATGCGGTGATAGCGCTGCTGCGCCTTGTGCATCAGCCCAAGCACGCGCACGACCATGAATATCAGCACCATCACCGAGGACATCGGCAGCTTCCAGATCACCAGGCCGGCGTACAGACCGCCTGCGGCCAGCAGCGCCAGCAGCGGCTCCTGCAGGGCGCGCAGGGTCTCGCGGCTGGTGACTTCCTTTTCCATGGCAATGTTGAGCTCGGTCGCCTGGCTGCGCAGCAGCGAATCGGCGATGTCCTCGCGGGCCATCGCCTTCAGCGGTTTGACCGAACCCAGGGTGTCGCTCAGGTTGATCAGCAGTTCGCGCATCAGCCCGGTCTGGCTTTTGCCGGCCTTGCGCGAGGTTTTCACCAGGCCTCGCAAGGCCAGTAAAATGGTCAGGCCCAGGGCAATACACACCAGGGCGGCCTGCCAGGACACCACGAAGGCAATGATGGCGTAGGCAATGGCCTGAATCGTCAGGGCCACCATGTTGGCGGCGTGCTCGTAGGCCGTCGAGGCACGGAACGCCTCGGTGGCCACGGCGTTGGCCAGGGCCCCGCCCGGCTGACGCAGGTAATGCTCCCATCGGCTGCCCAGCGTGGCATTGATCAGGTCGACACGCAGGTCCGTGGCTACGTGTGCCACGGTGTAGCCCACCTGACGATTGGCCAGCAGAATCAGCAGGCTGGTCAAGGACATGCCGACCACGATGATAATCAACAGTACGGTGATGGAGGGCTCCAGCCCTACACTGTGCAGCACGCCGGCAACATGGCCGGCCACCATGCTTGAGTGGCCGCTGTCACCCAGCATGACCGACACCAGGGGCAGCATGGTGGTCAGGCTCGCGCCCTCCACCACACCGGCGACCACCAGGCTGAGCAGCATCAAGATTGTGCGAAGGGGGTAGGATTTGCCGAATGCCAGGATGATTCTCATGCCACCGACTCCAGGATATCGCTGTCACGCAGGGCGGCGAAGGCCTCCACCATGACGTCGATTTCCTGTTCCGAATGGGCCGCGCTGACACTGCACCGCACCAGCGTGATGCCCGCAGGCGCGGCCGGCGGCAGCACCAGGTTCACATACACCCCGTGCTCGATCAACGCTCGCCAGAAGCGCACGCCCTGCTCCTTGGTGCCGATCATCACCGGCACCACCGGGCTGGCATGCGGGCCCACCTGGTAACCCAATGCTGCCAGGCCGTCATACAGGCGATGGGCGTTTTGCCACAGCTTTTCGCGCAACTCAGGGGCTTGTGCAATGGTCTGCAGCGCCGAACGCACGGAGGCAATGGCCGATGGCGACGGCGAGGCGGTGAAAATATAAGGACGACTGGCATAGCGCAGCACTTCCATGCCGCGGTCATTACCCACCGCGAAGCCGCCAATGGCCGCGAGGCTCTTGCTGAACGTCCCGAGGATGATATCGACGTCCTGCTCCACATCCAGCGCCTGGGCCAGGCCACGGCCAGTCGCGCCCATCACGCCGAAGGAGTGCGCCTCGTCCAGCAGCAGGTAACCACCCAGGCGGCGCTTGATCTCGACGATTTCCTGCAGCGGAGCCACGTCACCGAGCATGCTGTAGATGCCTTCGACGATGATCAGCGCATGCTTGGCCTGTTCGCCGAGGCGCACCATGCGTCGCTCAAGGTCCGCGGCGTCGTTGTGACGAAAACGGATGATCTGCGCCCCTCCCAGGGCGCATGCATCGTAGATACTGGCGTGGCAATCGGCATCGAGCAGCACCACGGCCTTGGGCGTCGCCAGGGCGCTGATGATGCCCAGGTTGGCGACATAACCGGTGGAGAAGACAATGGCGGATGGCCGCTCGAAGAACGCCGCCAACTCCTGCTCCAGTGCCACGTGCCCGCCGTAACTGCCGTTGGCCATGCGCGAACCGGTAGTGCCAGTGCCCTGCTCGACCAGGGCAGCCTGGGCGGCGGCAATGGCCTGAGGGTCAAACGTCAGGCCCAGGTAGTTGTTGGTACCGGCCAAAATGACGCGACGATTGCCGATGCGTCCCTGGGTGGCGCAATGGACCTCATCGATGCAGGTGCCAAAAGGGTTGAGGCCGTCGTCCTGGAACGCTTCGCGCTCCTGTGCCAGGCGGGAAAAACTGTCATACAACCCCATGATGCTCCTCCAGGTAGATCATCAGTGCGTCGGTGAGATCGGCGGGTGTGCTGACATCGATCAGGATATTGATTGGGATAGACAGGTCGAACTGGTCTTCCAGCATCATCAGCAAGTCCATGATCTTGATGGACTCAAGGCCCAGGTCTTCGATCAGGTTGCTGTGCAGGCCTACTGGCCGTTGCTTGTCGGCGGTCAAGCCGCTCAGGCATTCCAGGATGTAGTCGGTGACGACTTCGCGCTTCAACATAAAAAGAGTCTGATATCTGTATGAAAGTGGGATCAAAACAACCGTTCACGCAACGCGTGTTCAAGCTCGATGGCCGGGTACCAGCCCAGGTCCTTCGAGATAAGGCGGTTGCTGGATGACCAGTCGGGATGGATAAGCTCGTTGACCTTGCTCGGCGTCAGCATGGGCTCGCCACCTGCCAGGCGATGCCAGGCCAGGTTCAGGCGTGACAGCTGCAAGAGTAAGGCTGTGGGAACACCGATCAGACGCACCGGCCCGCCGCGTATCAGCGCCCCCATGGCGGCCAGTTGCTTCCAACCGTAGCCATCCTTGGCACCGTCATTGATTTCGTAGCGCACGGCATGAATGGCCTCCACGTCTAGCCAGCGCAGGGTGGCCTGGACCAGGTCTTCCACATGCAGAAAAGACAGCCGTGCATCGGCATGGCCAAGCCGGGGCAGCCAGCCACGCAGCAGTGCCGACAGTACCGGCTGCAATTCGCTGTCGCCTGGCCCATAGACGGCCGTAGGCCGGAAAATGCTGATGGGCATGTCGGCGGCCGCCTGGAGGGCAGCGACTTCGGCATCGAACTTGGACTCGGCGTACCACGACAGGTGCGGGTACCTGGCAGCCAGCGAAGAAAACAACAGGAAACGCTCGCAACCGGCAGCCTTGGCTGCCTGCACCAGGCGCCGGGTGCCCTCGACGTTACAGCGCTGAAACACTACGCGGCTGCGACCACGCACCTGGCCAGCACAATGGATGACTGCACTGGCGCCGCTGACCAGCCTGGCCAGCGATGCCTCATCTTCCAGCGACCCGCGCACCCACGTCACGGCGTCCAGGCTCGCCACCGATCGGCGGGTCAACGCACGCACGGCGATACCGCGCGCCAACAGGGCCTGCAGAATGCGCCGGCCGATAAAGCCGGTGGCCCCCGTGATTGCCACGGTCAGGCTCATCAGGCGATGGCCGCGGCAGGCAACGCAAGAGCGTCGAGCATGCTCAGGTAGCGACGTTTGGCCTCAGCACGTGCCGGTTTGCCGGATGAGGTACGCGGAATGCTTTGCGGCGGTACCAACTGAATGTCGACGCTGACGCCGAACTCACTCTGGATGCGCCCCGACAGCGAGCGGACCATTTGCTCGCGCGATGCGGGCGAGGCCACCCGGCACTGGATCTGCATCACCACCACTGACTCATCACCGCGCGACGTCACGAAGGCGATCGCATCGCCCGGCCGCACGCCAGGCTCGCCCTCGGCCACGTGCTCGATATCCTGAGGCCAGATGTTGCGCCCGCGAATGATAATGAGGTCTTTCTTGCGGCCGGTGACATGTAGATTGCCCTCGAACAAATAACCCAGGTCGCCGGTGCCCAGCCATTGGGAGGCCTGCAGTTGCGAGTCAGGGTCGCGGAAATAGCCACTCATCAGGCTGGGGCCGGCAATGAAGATCTGCCCCACCTCGCGCTCACCGAGCACCTCACCCTGGGCGTTGCGAATTTCCAGCCGGTGCCCGGGCAGGACCGCCCCGCAGTTCACGAACGTGCTGACGGCACGTGTGCGTGACGTGGGCGGTACGGCCTTGCCGCTGTGCTCCAGTACATCGCGATCGATCACATCGGCCCGCAGGCCTTTGGGGGTGTCGGCAAAGCTGACCGCCAGGGTGCTTTCCGCCAGACCGAAGCACGGCATGAACGCCTCTGTCGCGAAACCTGTTGCCGCAAAACGTTCGGCAAATTGCGTCAGTGCCTCGAACGGGACCGGCTCTGCGCCCACACCAGCAACCCGCCAACTTCTCAGGTCAAGCTCGGCCAGGTCCTTGTCACTGCAACGCCGCAGGCACAGGTTGTAACCGAACGGTGGCGCCACGGACACCGTGCCACGATTGCGGCTGATCAGCTTCAACCATTGCAAGGGGCGCATGGCGAAGTCCTGCGTGCGCAGGTAGTCGACCGACAGTTGAGTGGCGACGGGTGTGAGGACGAACCCCACCAGGCCCATGTCGTGATAGAAAGGCAGCCATGAAACGCAGCGGTCGCCTTCGCGCAGCTTGATGCCGTCACGACTGATAACCTGCAAGTTGGCCATGACCGCGCGCTGGGTAATCACCACGCCTCGAGGAAAGCGGGTGCTGCCCGAGGTGTACTGAAGGTACGCCACATCGTCCGCGCCAGGCGCCTGCAATTCGACCTCGGCCTCTGGCAGCGCGTCGATGTCGACACCACTGAGCAAGGGCATCGGCGGCATATCGGCAGCGGCCTCTCGCACCAGCGGCAGCCATTCCTCGCCACCGCACACCGCAGCCGGGCTGCAACTGTTCAGCAACCCACGCAGCTTGTCCACGTAGGATGAATGCTGGCCAACCCCCATGGGAATGGGCAACGGCACGGGGATCAGCCCCGCGTATTGGCAGGCGAAGAACACTTCGACGAACGTGGCATTGGTGTCGGCGATCAGTGCCACCCGGTCGCCCCGCACCAGCCCCAAGCCGAGCAGGCGACGTGCGCCCATCAGGGCGCGCCGTTTCAGCATGCGGTACTCGAACGAACTGACCAACTGACTGCGTCGGTCATAGAAGTTCATGCCGGTTTGACCGGTGGCGGCATAATCCAATGCCTCTACCAGACTTTCAAAGTCTGCGTGACGCATGGGTATGGAATGATTTGAGCTTGTTTCTGACATATACAGCACAGCCATTAGATGAGAACCTTCGGCCTGATCGCATGACGGCAAATCCACCCGCAACATTTCATTTGGCCGATGCATTTATCAGGCGACAATAAGATAGGAAACAGCGCATCTGCGCCGCAGCCAGCAAGCGATTGTTACCTGCGCAGTGTTCAAATTCTGATTGAATCAAATTCGGCGCGAAGATTAACAGGAGTTGTTTTCTGAACGACTATTCATTTATCAGATACCCGCCATCTGAAACAGCGATGAAGATTTTATATACAAACTTAGTTAATAGCGGTTTCATTTACGCCGCATTTGCGGTGATCAACCGTGCGTTACGTTAATTAAGTTAACACCCCCTCGAAGTTAGTTGGATTTAGGTCAGCCATGATTTCCATAGAACAGGTCAGCGACAAGGCTGGTTTAAAAGCCTTCATCTCCCTGCCCTCCCACTTGTACGCAGACGATCCCCACTGGGTCCAACCCCTGCATGTGGAACGTATCGAGCATCTGTCGGCGAAGAACCCGGCATCGGACCATATTCACTGGCAGGCCTGGATTGCGCGACGCGGCGGTGAAGTGGTGGGCCGCATTACCGCTCAGGTGGATTCACTGCATCGTGATCTGCACGGCATGGACACCGGCCATTTCGGCATGCTCGACGCCATCGATGACGAGGCAGTGTTCAGCCTGTTGACTCATACGGCGGAGACCTGGCTGCGCAAACAGGGCGCCCACCGAATCACCGGCCCGTTTGGCTTGAACATCAATCAGGAAAGCGGCCTGCTGGTCGACGGGTTCGATACACCGCCGTCGGCGCTGATGGAGCATGGCAAGCCCTACTACGCCGCGCGCCTGGAGCAGCAGGGCTACGCCAAGGGCATGGACCTGCTGGCTTACTGGATGCGACGCACCGACCTGTCCTTCACCCCGGCGCTGACATCACTGATGGACTGCATGCGCGGTAGAGTCACCATCCGGCAGCTTGACCGCAAGCATTTCGCACGGGAAATGCAGGTACTACGCGCCGTGTTCAACGATGCCTGGCAGAAAAACTGGGGGTTTGTACCGTTCACCGAACGTGAGTTCGACGAGATGGGCGCGCAACTGAAATTCCTGGTGCCCGAAGACATGATCTATATCGCCGAGGTCGACGGTGAGCCCTGTGCCTTCATCGTTGCCCTGCCCAACATCAACGAAGCCATCGCCGACCTGGATGGGCGCCTGCTGCCATTGGGCTGGGCCAAATTATTGTGGCGTCTGAAAGTCAGTGGCGTACGCACCGCGCGGGTACCGCTGATGGGTGTGCGACAGCAGTACCAGTTCAGCCGAATGGGGCCGATCATCGCACTGTTGCTGATCGAAGCCTTGAAGGCGCCGTTCGAGAAACGTGACATCGAAGCACTGGAAATGTCCTGGATCCTGGAAACCAACACCGGTATGCGGACGATTCTGGATCGCATCGGTGCCGCCCCCTACAAACGGTATCGCCTGTATGAAAAAGCAATTTGAACCACCGCGTTTCGACGCGCTGGTGCTGGGTGCGGATCGCCATGGCCATGACCCGGTGGCTGCGCTGGGCTCGGCGGGTTGCAAGGCGCTGACGCCAATCGCAGGGGTGCCGATGCTGCACCGTGTGCTGGGCGCTTTGCACGACAGCGCCCAGGTTGGCCGGGTAACGTTGATCGGGCCTTCGCTGGCGCTGCTGGAGAAGGACCTCCATGTACGGTCGATGATCCTCAGCGAGCAGTTGAGCTTTCTGCAACCCCAGGCAACCCCGGCTGCAAGCGTCGCCCATGGCCTGGCCAGGCGACAACACTGGCCATTGTTGGTGACGACCGCCGACCATGCCTTGCTGCGCGGCGACATGGTCGACTACTTCCTCACCCAGGCAGCCGCCCTGGATTGTGACGTGGCGGTTGCCGTGACGCCCCTGGAGACAGTGCTGCAACGATTCCCCGGCACGGCCAGAACGGCCATCCGGCTCAAGGGTGGCCCGTATTGCGGCAGCAACCTGTTCGCCTTCCTCACCCCACAGGGTGCCAAGGTGGCGCAGTACTGGCGTGGCATGGAAGAAGCGCGCAAGCGTCCCCGACAAGTTGTGGCCCGTGCGCTGGGCCCGCTGGCTACCGTGCGCTACCTGCTGGGCGAACTGTCCCTCAAGCATGCGCTGAACCAGCTTTCCCGGGTGCTCGGCGCACGCGTGGGTGCTGTGGTCATGCCCTTCCCGGAAGCGGCGGTGGATGTGGATTCAGCCAACGACTTCGCGCTGGTGGAACGCACCCTGCGCGAGATGGCCAAGGACCACGGGCGCCCAGCGGCCTGACCGACTCACCCGCTTCATTCCCCTTTTTACTGTGCACGGCTGATGCCGCGTTGAAGGCTTGCGGTACATGCTTACGATCGAGCGCTACATCATTTCCGAAGTACGCCGTCCTGTGACGATGATGGTTGGCTTCCTGACCTTTGTTTTCGCCAGTTACTCGGCCGAACGCTACCTGACGGAGGCCGCCAACGGCACCCTGGCGCTGGGGGTGGTCCTCGACATCGTTTTCTACAAAGTGCTGATCGCGCTGGAGATGCTGCTGCCCGTCGGGCTGTATGCCTCGGTGGCCATCGCGCTGGGTCGGCTATACAACGACTCGGAAATCACCGCCATCCTGGCGTCCGGTGCCAGCCCGTTGCGTATCTACCGGGCCATTCTGATCATCGCCACACCGCTGGCCCTGGCGGTGGCTGCGCTGTCGTTCTACGGCCGGCCCTGGGCCTATACGCAAACCTATCAACTGGAACAGCAATCGCGCTCCGACCTCGACGTCAGTCACCTGCAGGCCCAACGCTTCAACCTCAACGATGACAACGGCCGGATGATCCTGGCCCAGCACATCGACCCGGACACCAACCAGCTCACCGACGCGCTGATCTACGACCCGACCGAAGGCAAAAGCCGCGTGCTGCGCGCCAACGTGGCGACCATCACCGATCCCGACCCCACGACGCCGGCGCTGACCCTGCAACAGGGCACCAGTTATACGCTGGAGCATCGCGGCAGCAAGGACAGCACACTGAATTACAAAGCGTTGCTGCTACACCTCAAGCCGGTGGAACCGACCGATGAGTCAAAGCGCAAATCCACCCCCAGCGCGACGCTGGCCATGTCGGCCATGCCCCAGGACAAAGCCGAACTGCAATGGCGTGAAAGCCGCGGCCTGAATGCCATTCTCATGGCCCTGCTGGCCGTGCCGCTGAGCCGGACCGCACCACGCAAAGGCCGGTTCTCAACCCTGCTGCCGATCGCGATCCTGTTTACGGTGATCTTCTATGCCGGCAACCTGTGCCGCACCCTGGTAGCCAATACCGCCCTGCCCCTGATCCCGGGCCTGTGGCTGGTCCCCCTGCTGATGCTGGTTGGTCTGGGGGCCTTGATGGCTCGTGACCTGCGGCTGCTGCCGAGGTTTTCGCGATGAGCCTTTGGGGTCGCTACCTGGTCAGGAACGTGTTCGTGGGTTTCGGTGCTGCCGCTGCGCTGCTGATTCCGTTGTTCACGACTTTTGATCTGATCAGCGAACTCGACAATGTCAGCGCTGGCGGCTACCGCTGGACCCAGGCGGTGGCGGTGGTGCTGATGACGCTGCCCCGTCGCCTGATCGACCTGGGGCCCTTCATCGCCCTGTTGGGCGGCATCGTCGGCCTGGGCCAACTGGCGGTCAGCCAGGAGCTCACGGCCCTGCGCGCCGCTGGTGTGTCCATCGTGCGTATTGCCCTGGCGGCCGTCACCGCAGGCGTGCTGCTGACCGCCAGCCTGGCAGCACTGGATGAATGGGTGGCCTCACCGTTGCAGCAACGCGGCCTGCAGATGCGCAACGCCGCCATCACCAGTTCCGATGAGGCAGTCAATGCCAAGGGGACGCTGTGGGCCAGGCGCGGCAATGAAATCGCCAGGATCGACAGCGTGGCCGCGCACAACCGGCCCATGGGCATCGAGATATTCCACTACAACCCGGACAACACCCTGGTCAGTTACATTCACGCCGACAATGCCAGCGTATCCCAGGACGGCAGCTGGACGCTCAACCAAGTCAACTTCAAGCAATGGAGCAACGGCGAAGAAACGGTCCGCGAGTTGGATAGCCTGCAATGGACGTCGATCTTTTCCAGTATTCATCTCAAGGAGCTGACCCTGCCCAGCGACAGTTTTTCCATCAAGCAGTTGAGCCGCTACATCCACTTTCTCAAGGCCACCGATCAACCGGTCGATCAGTACAGCATCGCCCTGTGGCAGAAGTTCGGCCGGCCGATCCTGACGCTGGCGATGATCCTGCTGGCGGTACCCTTCACCTTCGTGCAACAGCGCGACCCCGGGATGGGCAGCCGCCTGGCGGTGGGCGCTGTCGTCGGTCTGCTGACCTATGTGGGTAATCAGATCATCGTCAACCTGGGGCTGCTGTTTGCCCTGAATCCGCTGTTGACCACCTTGTTGCCACCGCTGTTTATTCTGGGCGCGGCATTGATGCTGGTCTATCGCTTCGACCGAAACGCCTAGGCAACGTCATGAACATCAACCCACCTTCAATTGCTAAGCCACGATGCATCGGCGTTTTGATCAACCCCCTCAGCGGCCGCGTCCGTCGCCAGCAGGCACGCATGTGCCGCCTGATCCATAGATTGCCCCGCGCCCGCGTCGCGCAGGTGCGCACCCCGGCCGAGGTCGAGACTGCCATCGCCAGCTGGGCGCTGATGGAAAACGACTTGTTGGTCGTAGTGGGCGGGGATGGCACGCTGCAGGCGGCGCTCACCAGCCTGCTGCAAACCCCGGGGGCGAAAGTCCCCAAGGTGTTCATCGTCCCCGCAGGCACCACCAACATGAGTGCCAATGCCATCGGGTTGCGTGGCAGCCCACTCAGGGCAATCAAGGCGCTGACGCGCTGGCTGACCCATGACGACCACACCGCGCGGGAGAAACCCACGGCTGTACTGCAAGTGTCTGACTCGCACACCCGGCGAGCACAATGCGGCCTGTTCTTTGGCGCGGGTTCAATCGTCACCGGCGTTCGCTATTTTCATGAACGGGTTCGCCCCACCGGCCTCAAGGGGCTGGCAGGGCCATTGACCGCCTTCGTGCGTATGCTGCTGGCGTTGTTTTCCCGCACGGCCAGCCATCTGCTGCCGACCGTCAACGCCCCTATCACGGTGAACGGCACGACACGCGAGGCGCCATGGCTGCTGGTATTGGCCACCACCCTCGACAAATTGCTGCTGGGCAGCACGCCATTTTGGGGCGCCGAGCACCAGCCCATGCGCCTGACCGCCATTGCCCAGGCCCCTGCCCGCCTGTGCCGGGCCTTGCCCGCCGTACTGCGCGGGCGACCCAGCGCGGCCATGCGCCAGGATCCGGGCTACCTGAGCCACAACGCCCAGCACGCCAGCATTGACCACCTGCACGAATACCTACTGGACGGCGAGATATTCCCGGTGACCGGAACACTGGAAATCAAGGCCAGCCCGCCCGTGCGCTTCATCACCTTGTAAGGACATTCCATGATCGAGATTGAACGGGACCCGACGACACTCCCCCTGTTCGAGTTGGTGAGCCGTGAACTGGCGCGCCCGGTGGACCAAGACCTGCACGCACTGACTGAAGCGCTGATGGCGCGGTTCGGCGCAGGCATCTCGGCGATCCTGTTCTACGGTTCTTGCCTGCGTACACGCACCACCGATGAGGGGTTGATCGACCTGTACGTCCTGGTGGATCACTACCAGGACATCCACACCTCCCGGCTCAGTCAATGGGCCAACGCCCTGCTGCCGCCCACGGTGTTTCTGTTCACGGCCACTGATACCGCTGGCAAAACCCTGCGCGCCAAGTGCGCCATTCTTTCGGTGACCGACTTTGAACAAGGCACCCATAGCTGGTTTCAAAGCTACCTGTGGGCGCGTTTTGCCCAGCCTAGCCGCCTGGTGTTCAGCCGCACGCCCGCCATCCAACGGCGCGTGGAGCGAGCGGTGTGCCGCGCGGCCTTGCGCATGATCAGCGAAACGGTCTCCCTGCAAGCTCCCTTGTTCAACAGCGACACGTTCTGGACCCGCGCTTTGAGCTTTACCTACGGCAGCGAACTGCGGCCCGAAAGCAGCAACCGCCCGGCACTGATTACCCAGCAGAATCAAGGCTACCTCGCCGCCCTCCTGGTCGCGGCCGCCCAGGTCGATGGCGTTGGCTTTGCCGGGTCGATGACCGACGAGCTGTATATCAACCACAGCACCGCTGAACAGCAGCGACGGCAGGCGCGGCACTGGCGGACCCGGCGCATTCAGGGCCGGGCATTGAACCTGGTGCGTCTGATCAAATCGCTGTTTACCGTCAAGGGCGCAGTGGATTACGCCATCTGGAAACTGGAGCGCCATTGGGGCGAGCCGATCAAACAGCCGGAACGGTTGCGCCGCTATCCGCTGGTGTTCTGCTGGCCGCTGCTGTGGAAGCTGTTGAAACAACGACCTCATACATGAAACCGACAGGATATTTCCCATGAGCACCAGGAAGACGGCTTTGACCCCCAAGAAAAAACGCAAACATCGTCCCAGCGTCGCCATCGGCCTGTGGATCATCAAACGCCTTGAAAATCTGATACGGCGCAGCTCTACGGTGGGTAACACGCCGTTCTTTGACCCGGCCATCTTCGCCTGGACCCGGGAGCTGGAATCCCGGTCGGCGGTGATTCGCGCCGAGCTCGATGCCGTGCTGCGCAACAGCGATGCCATTCCCAGTTTTCAGCAGATATCCAAAGACCAGGCCAGACTGACCCAGGACGACCGCTGGAAGACATTCTTCCTCTACGGCTATGGCTACAAGATCGACGGCAATTGCGCCCAGTGCCCACAAACGACCCAGGCCATCGAGGCCATCCCGGGCATGTACACCGCGTTTTTCTCGATTCTCAGCCCCGGCAAGCACATTCCGCCCCACCGCGGGCCTTACAACGGATTGCTGCGGGTGCATCTGGGGTTGATCATCCCGCAACAGGCCGAACAGTGTCGTATAGAGGTGGGTGATGAGGTCCACCATTGGCAGCAGGACAGTTGCCTGGTATTCGACGACACTTACAAGCATCAGGTCTGGAACGACACTGACGAGCGGCGCGTGGTGCTGTTCCTGGATGTGCAGCGGCCCCTGACATTACCAGGCCGCTTGCTGAACCGGGTGGTGCTCAAGCTGATCCAGTGGTCGCCGTTCATACAGGACGCGCGCAGGAATCAGCAGAACTGGGATCGCGGGATCCTCAACCAGTAAATCATCGCCAATCAGGCTCCGGGGCTCCCCCGACGCCTGATTGGCGCGGTATCACGGCTTGCAATCAGGCTTGAGGGTGTCGAATCGCGACGCATCAACCAAGCCCAGGTGCGCAAGCACATCACGCCCCAGCTTGACCGGCGAACCACCTTTGCTGTGGGTTTTCAGCATAAGGTCCTCGGCGTATACCTTGTCACCCAGGCACAGCGACATCCGCACCAACTGATGCTGAGTGCTGCCAAAGGCGCTTTTGGTTTTTTCGGTGCGCAGTACTTTCCTCTCCAGCGTCAAATCGGTCGTGCCCGTCAATGCGTGCATCACCGGTACACTGAAACGCGCCCAATTCTCGCCATTTTTCTGGAATAGAACGAGGTCATGAACTTCAATGGAAGACTTCGGCGAAGTGGGACTAAGTTCGACCTCCACACTCCCTTGCTCAGGTTGAATCAGTGCCTTTTCCTGCCAACCGAAAACGGCGGCCTGGGTCAATTGCGGAATAATCAATGCCAACATAAAGCTGCTTAAAACTGTGGTATAGCGACGCATTATTTCACCCGACGCAAATAGTAATTTCAGATAATGCAACAATAAAGCCCAATAACAGGCGCCCTGTGTTCAGCGCACTTTATCATCCGCTCTTATTTTACAAAATTAAATTATACCTAGCGCTAAAATATACACGCACTGCGGTAAATTATTAACTTATTCGAAATACACTCTTTCACTTCGTTACATAGCTACTTCCATCGGCTGGCTGTTAACGTCATGCGCCCCAGGCAAAGCCTCAAGCGCCAGACCTACATGGCGACAAGGGCCCCTGACAATGCCTACCGTGATGAGGAAACTATGGAACCCGGCAGCTACCAACTGAGCATGAGTGTGCTCATGACCCCCGACAAAGCCAACTTCTCCGGCAACGTGCATGGCGGCGCGTTGTTGAAAATGCTCGACGAAGTGGCGTTCGCCTGCGCCAAGCGCTATGCAGGCCGTTACGTGGTCACCCTTTCGGTTGACCAGGTGATTTTCAAGGAGCCGATCCACGTCGGCGAACTGGTCACCTTCCTGGCGTCAGTCAACTACACCGGACGCACTTCGCTCGAGATCGGCGTGAAGGTCATGACCGAGAATATCCATGAGCGTACCGTGCGCCACACCAACAGTTGCTACTTCACCATGGTCGCCGTCGACGCCGCTGGGCGCCCCAGCCCCGTGCGCCCCTTGCTGCCTGACACGCTGACCGAGCGCCGTCGCTACGCCCAGGGCCAGTTACGCAGGCAACAGCGTCAGGAACTGCAGGCTCGCTACGACGAGATACGCGAACTGGGCACGCCCCGTTAGGCCCTTCGCTCACCCGCAACCCCGCCCGGAACACCAAGGATCAACTATGAAAATATCGCTCCTGAGTCGGAGCGGCCCCGAGATCCTCCAGTCCATGCTGGAAGGTGATGAAGAACACGCAGCGCTCCATCGTCTAACAGCGGGTTAAAACAAGGCGGGTTCCACCGTGCGGCCGAGGGCTGGTCATCGTGCCCGGCACACCAGGTGGCCACCGCGCCGATCAAAACTTTCGACGTGATGCCCATCGGCGCCCAAGGCAAGTCCTTGAGGCGCTTGGTGATCGCCGCCGCCACGGCGTAGAAAAAGGCCGAAGCCATGGCCAGGCAGACGCCGATCAAGTACTCGGCGCCGGTGGCCTGTCCACTGCCCTTGGCGGACACGATCAGCATCAGCCCGCCGAAGTTCGGTTGTCTCAGCCTCACCCAACGGGATGCGTACTGGCTGTATGAGCAGATCCTGCCGCTGTACCGCTTCGCCACACCGTCGCCACTGCCGCGTGTGCTCGGCCTGCCGAGCCCGGACGACGACCCGTATCGCGGCTTCGGCTGGGCCACAAGCCTGCCCTCGGCCCTGGTCGAGCTGAACTTGCAGGACATCTTCGGCAACCAGACCGGCGCCAACCCCGCTGGCCAGGGCCAGGTCAGCCTGCCCAGCGGCTATACCGATCCATTGCTGGGCGTCGGTGACTGGCCGGCGCAGGTCAGTGCCTGGGCGGTCAGCATCAGCGATGCCCAGGTGACCCTGAGCATCAGCCTGGAGGCGCGCCCGGCCACGGTGATGCCGTCGCCAAGCCAGCCCGGCGATGCAGCCGCGCAAACCGCCGAGCGCCAGGCCGAAGCCTACGCCAAGGCCTACTACCAACTCGGCCAGCCGCTGAGCGCGGCGGTGGAAACCAGCCTCGACATCAGCGCCGCCCACGGTATCGACCAGCAACCGCTGTGGCGCTTCGCCGCCGCGTCCCAGGCCTTCAGCGCCAGCGCATCGCGCCTGGGTGCCGCCCGTGCCCCGGCCAATGCCACCCTCGCCTCGCTGGCCGAGGACTACAGCCTGCGCTACGCGGAAATGGCCCTGGCCAACGCGCAAGTGCCAATGCAGGCCCTGTTCGGTGTCGGTGCCCTGCTGAAGGTCCCGGCCTATGCGCTGTTCGCCGAAAACGACACGGCGCAGAGCATCGCCGCTATCACCCGCCCCAGCGGCTGGCCGAGCATCACTGCCGAGGCGTTGCTCGCTGCCCGCGAGAACGGCGAGCTGCCGCTGCGCAGCGGCGCGGTACTCAAGGTGTCGCCCGCACTGACCCGCAATACCGCCGACGGCAGCGCCAACCTGGCGACCCTGGCCAATCTCCTCGGCACCCTGCCGGGGTTGCTGGCCGGGGATAACGCCAGCCTGACCATCCTCACCCCGGGCATCACCTTCTCGGTCGCGGTGTCCGAGGCCGAGCAGGTGTCGGTCACGGTCACCGAGGCCGATGCACCGGCGCCGATCCGCTCGCTGGCGCAGGTCTGCACCACCTTCGCCGCCCTCGGGGTGAATATCAGCGTCACCGACCTGGGCCAGAGCCATCAGGCGCTGCCGGCGATCTTCCAGGCCAACCAGCTGATTTCCAGCACGGTCTGGGTCGCGGGCAACGACGACAGCCTGGGGCGCAACGGCAGCGGTCTGGACCAGGCAGCCCTGGCGGCGCTGAATACCCGCTCGGTCAATCTGTTCGAGATGGGCACGCTGTTGTATCTGGGCGACTTCAACGCCGGTGCGGGGATCAGCGCCGACGGCACACAGACGCTGCACCAGTTCGCCGATGCCCACGCCTGCCCGGCGGAACTGCTGCTGGGTGCCAACCCGGATCTCGCGGTGCCGGCGGACGGCGCCTTCGCCCTGCCAGGCCGGGTGAGCTGGCCGAGCGACGCGGCACAGGTGCGGGTGCCCTACACGATCCAGGGCGGCGACAGCCTCGACACCATCGCCCCGCGTTTCGCCCAGAACACCCTGGACCTGGCCACGGCCAACCTGGAGATGCCAGTGGTCGTGGCCGGTGGCGTGACCCTGAGCATCCGCGTCGGCGGCCAGTCCTACAGCCTGACCACCGCCGCCAGCGGGCAAAGCCTGGCCGTCACCCTGAGCCAGCTGCAACAGCTGGCGCCTGCGGCGACCCTGGCGGATCTGCTGGCAAGCATGGGCGACGATAGCCAGGCGCTGAACCCGGGCGCCCTGCTGATCTGCGCCCCCGCGCAATTCGCCAGCGCCACCGCACCATCGGCGATTGCCGGGCTGCTGGGGGTCAGCGCCGGAGCCTTCGCCCTGGCCAACGTCGGTACGCCAAACCTGATCGCCAGCGGTATCCGCCTGGATGCCCCGCAAGGCCAGGCCAGCGTGGTCACCCAGGCCAACGACTGCCTGAACAGCCTGATCGTGCGCTTCGCCGAAGCCGGGGTGCAGGTCAATGCCCAGGAAATCGTCGAAACCCCGGCGAACGCCGACAAACCGTTGTTCGCCGCCGCGGCACCGGCCCTGGTACCGCCAAGCGGGATGCGTATCCGCCTGCCGATCGGTGCCAGCGGGCCTTATCCGGGGCCGGCCTTCCCGCTCAATGTGAGCCTGACCCTGAGCCGGCCGACGGCGCTGATCAACCCGGACTTCGCCGCCGATAACAGCGCAGGCGTGTCGCGCAGCAGCAGCCCGATCCCGGCGCCGCTAGTACCTGCGGCTGAGGACCAGGGCGGCGGCCTGGCCTTCAATGCCTTTATCGCCGCCATGCGTGCAGCCCTGCCCGACCTGCGTATCGCCACCGGCCGCGCCCTGGAGGACAGCCGCGATCTGTGGGCGGTGAACTTCGGCGACACTGGGATCCGCTCCCTGAGCATCGCCGGGGCCACCACGGTGCCCGGTGCTCCGGGTCCGCAGCCACGCTTCTTTGCCCTGACCCCGCTGTACAAGAGCCTGGTCAGTCGCCAGGGCGTCGGCCTCAACGTTTTGCTGCCCGACGGCACGCTGTCGCAAGCCAGCAGCCAGCACGACTTCCAGGGCATCGACGTGGAGCCCTGGGCGGGGCGTTTCCTCTCGGACATGGACCGCATCCTCGGCGCCAGCAACGTCGCCGCGCTGTACCGTACCCCGGATACCCGTCAGACCCTCAGCGACCTGGTGGCGGTCAAGCGCCAACTGGCCGGAGCTATTCCCGAGGGGCTGGAGCCGGTCCTGGCAATCAGCGACCCGGATGCCGTCGCCGGCCAGGCGGCTGCGGCCACCACCCTGCAACAGCAACTGGGCGTCAACCTGTCCCGGGCCTGGAGTGCCTCGACCCTGGTGCAACTGAACCGCGAGGTCGCGTCGGCCTGGCAAGATCCGCACAGTGCATTGCTGCCAGCGGACATGTACGGCGGCATCGAAGTCACCAGCGGCGGCGAGGAACGCTCCTGGAGCATGAGCGCAGGCAAGTGCTGGCTGACTGACTTCTCGCCGTTCATCACCCTGCTGCTGACCGAGTCCGATCCCGCCAGCCACCGCGCGGTCACCGCCAACATGGCCTTCGGCATCACCGACCTGGAGCGCAATATCACCAGCGCCGGCCTGCCCGACGGCTATGCTGCGTCGCAATGGCTGACCTTCGTCCCGCCGCTGGGCGGCAGCGACCTTCCAGCGGCGTTGAGCGTCGACCTGGGTGAAGTCTCGGTGCCGATTGCGCTGCGGGATTTCCCGGCGCTGCCGGTGATCGTCGAGCAACGCGCCAGTGCCACCGCGCTGAACGCCGAACTGCGCCAGCGCCTGCGCAGCGGCCGCGCCCTCAGTACCCTGCGCGCAGACAGCGAGGTCAGCCTCGCCAGCCTGGCGCTGTGGGACCACCGCTTCACCTACTCCCACGAGCATGCCGAGCAGGACGACGTCAGCCTGACCCTGAGCTACAACCTGCGCCCCGACCCGATGATGCGACTGGCCGTCAGCGACGTGGATCTGTTCGTCGAGTTGGCGCGCTATATCGCTGTGGCCGATGGTCTCTGGGACATCCTCGGCGACCTGCCGCAAAGCGGCGCCCTGACACCGGTGCAGAGCAATGCGGCGAATACGCTACGCGATCTGGCCCGTGCGGTCGCCGGCAGCTGGAACGTGCGCCTGGTCGACAGCCGCCCGGATGCGCGCCTGCAGGCCCCGGAGCCCGATCAGTTCAGCTTCCAGGCGCGGGTCACCGACCGGGGTGGGCCGCAGACCAGTCGCGAAGCCGCCAGTCTCGGCTTGACGGCACTGAGCGCTGGCGTCGGTCCCGACGGGCAATGGCCGCAGGTCTGGGCATTGACCGCAGCGGGCTTGATGGTGCAATTGGAGCGCACAAGCGTCTCGGCCAGCGAGTCCCGTTACGAGGTGGCGCCGGGTGTCCATGTCCCGGCGTCGTGGCCGACCTTCAGCCTGGTCTTCGCGGGGCTCAACGTCGCCCGCTGGCAGAACGCGACGGGCTCGATCCTGGTCCAGCGCAACCAGAAACTGCTGGGTGTCGACGGGCCCTCGACCAATCCGGCGTTCGTGTTCCAGACCGATCGGGTCGAAGCCGCCAGCGTGGCCACCCCACTCAATGCCTGGGACCAGCGTGTGCCGCTGGCGACTGCCCCTACCACGATCAGCGCAGCCCTGCAGTCGGCCTTCGACAGCCTGTTCGGCGACGCTGCGGAAAATGGCGAGCTACGCATCACCGTCGGGGTGGCCTATGCCTACGAGCTGGCCACCGACCCACTCGAACCGAACCATGGATTGGTCGGGGAAACGCCGGTGTATCTGTATCCCAACCAGACGCTCGACAGCAGTACGGCAGGCAATCTGCAAACGGCGGTGGATGCCTGGCGCGAGCAGGCCAATCCGCAGCGGGATGGCGGGGAATGGGTGTTTTCGTTGACCCTGTATTCGTCGCTGGTGGAGGACCGGCGACCGTTGCTGGTGATCGGGAATATGTATCTGCCGATGCTGCTGGAGCAACGTTGACGCCGCTTAGAGGATGATGTGCGGCGTAACGGCCGCACATCCGAGGGGGTTCTCACCGTCCTGCCGTTTGTCAGCCTTACCCCCCTGCCGACTTGGCAGGGTTGCGGAACGCATGGCGGCAACTGGAGGATGCCGCCGTTGGTTGCTGACTCAAGGCTTCAGGGCCTCAGCAGATTCTCGGCAGTTGTTCGCCCGACAACCAGTCCACCACCCTGCGCCCGCCGAATCGGGTCTGCATCTGCACAAAACCGTGAGCATCCTCAAGGACCGTGCCGATACGCACCGCATGTTCGCCCAACGGGTTGAGGCGCATACAGTCGAGCAGCGGCTGGGCGTCTTCTTCGGCGCAGATTGCGATCAGCTTACCCTCGTTGGCGATGTACAGCGGGTCCAGGCCCAACAGTTCGCAGGCGGCTTCAACCTGCGGCAGCACGGGAATCGCCGCTTCGTCCAACAGCATGCCGACTCCGGACTGACCGGCAATTTCGTTCAGCGTGGTCGCCAAACCGCCTCGGGTCGGGTCGCGCAGTACGCGCAGGCCGGGAGCGACCGCGAGCATCTGCGCCACCAAGCCATGCAGCGCCGCACTGTCAGACAGGATTTCGGTCTCGAACGTCAGCCCTTCTCGCTTGGACATGATCGCCACACCGTGTTCGCCGATGCTGCCGGACACCAAAATCGCATCACCGGGGCGTGCGCGATGCCCGCCCGTGTCGACCCCGTTGGGGATAATACCGATGCCGGTGGTGCTGATGAACACGCCGTCGCCACTGCCGCGTTCCACGACTTTGGTGTCGCCGGTGATGATCGGCACCCCGGCATCGCGGGAGGCGCGGCCCATCGACTCAACGATGCGCTTGAGGTCAGCGAGGGCAAAGCCTTCCTCGATGATGAAGCTGGCTGAGAGATAAAGCGGCCGCGCGCCGCCCATGGCGACGTCGTTGAGGGTGCCATGCACAGACAAGCTGCCAATGTCGCCACCGGGGAAAAACAGCGGCGACACCACGTGCGCGTCGGTGGCCATGACCATGCGTTCGCCGGGTTTGAGTTCCGGGCTGAAGGCGGCGCCATCGTTGCCCTGGCGCAACCACGGGTTGTCGAAGGCGGCGACGAATAGCTCTTCGATCAACTGCGCCGAAGCGCGCCCGCCAGCACCGTGGCCCATATCGACCACGCCGTCGCGAAAATTGAGGGGGCGTACATAACCGCGTTTTACGGGGGAACGGCCGGTCATACTGCAACAACCTCGATGTCTTTATAGCGCCCGTAGGCGTAATGAGCGGCGCAGGCGCCTTCGTTGGAGACCATGCACGAGCCCATGGGGTTTTCCGGGGTACATACGCTGCCGAACAGGCGGCAGTCGGTGGGCTTTTTCTGGCCGCGCAGGATCGGCCCGCATTCGCAGGCTTTGTTATCGGCCACGGCGCGGTAATGCAGGTCGAAGCGTTTTTCTGCATCGAAGGCGGCGAATTTCGCGCGAATGCGCAAGGCGCTGAACGGCACCTCGCCAAGCCCGCGCCATTCGAAGCTCTCACGCAGTTCGAAGATCTCGTCCATCAAGGTCTGGGCGGCGCTGTTGCCATTGCGGCCGACGGCGCGGACGAATTCGTTTTCGACCTCGGCGCGCCCGTCGTTGACCTGGCGCACCAGCATCAAAATTGCCTGTATCACGTCCAGCGGTTCGAAACCGGCAATCACCACCGGCTTGCGGTATCGGCGGGCGAACTCGGCGTAGGGTTCGGAGCCAATGATGATGCTCACATGCGCCGGGCCGACGAAGCCATCCAGTTCCACCGCCGCCGGATCTTGCCCGGGGGCGGCAAGGATATGCTCGATGGCCGCCGGGGTCAGGACATGGCAGCACAGCACGCTGAAGTTTTTCAGGCCGCGAGCGGCGGCGTCGCGGATCACCAGGGCAGTCGGCGGCGTGGTGGTTTCGAAGCCAATGGCCAGGAACACCACTTCACGCTCGGGGTTGGCCTCGGCGATTTTCAGCGCATCGCTGGGCGAGTAGATCATGCGGATATCCGCGCCTTGTGCCTTGGCGCGCAGCAGCGAGAGGCCACCGGACGCCGGCACGCGCAGGGTGTCGCCATAGCTGCAGAGGATCGCTCCGTCCTCCAGCGCCAGCTTCACCGCCAGGTCGATACGCCCAATCGGCAAGACACACACCGGACAGCCGGGGCCGTGGATCATGCGGACATTGGCGGGCAGCAAATCGCTCACGCCGTAACGCGATATCGCATGGGTGTGGCCGCCACAGAATTCCATGAAGCGGTATTGGCGTTCCGGCCGGACTTCGTCGCGGATGCGCTCGGCAATGCGTTGTGCCAGTTCGCCGTCGCGGTATTCATCGATGTACTTCATAGGGCTTCCGGTTGCAGGCGGTCCAGCTCTTCGAACATGGCCAGGGTCCGCTGGGCTTCTTCGGGATCGATCAGGCCGAGGGCGTAACCGACGTGGACGATCACGTAGTCGTCGACCTGGGCTTGCGGCACCAGCGCCAGGGAGATTTCCTTGCGGATACCGCCCAAGTCGACGAGTGCGTTATCGCCGGCGCGCAATTCGATCACGCGTGCGGGAATGGCTAGGCACATGCTTGGGATTCCTTCAATGGCAAAGCGGGTTGGCGCTGCGGGTCGCGCCAGTGCGCGGCAACCCAGGCTTGACCCAGGGCCAGCCCGGCATCGCCGCAAGACACAGCCTGCGCGCTGAAAACCGGCAAGCCCCTGGCGCTCAATCGTTGCGTGAGCCGGGCACTGAGCAGGCGATTGGCGAAGCATCCGCCCCCGAGCAGCACCGGCAGCGTGGTGGATTGGTGCTCGACCCAGTCGGCGAGAGCGGCGGCCAGCGTCAGGTGAAACAGCGCCGCGCCTTCTGCGCTGCGTGCGCTGTCGGCGAGTTCGAACAGGCGGGTCAGCAGCGGGAGCAGATCGAGCACGCCGTCAGCGCGGAGGTGCCACAGGCCGTCGATGGCAGGCTCGGCGTGGGTTGCCAGGTATTCAGCGGCCAGACGCTCCAGGGCAATGGCCGCCTCGGCCTCGAATTGTTGACGCACGCTGATGCCGAGAATCCCCGCAGCGGCATCGAACCAACGGCCGGCGCCACTGCTCGGCGGGCAGTTGAGATTGCGCGCGAGCATCTGCGCGACAGTGTTCGCGCTTTGTTCGCCGACCAGCGGCCCGAGCCGCCTGAGGATTTCATCGTCGCGCCCCAGCAGGTGCAGCGCCGCGGCGGCCAGGCGCCAGGGTTCGCGGGCGGCCACATCGCCACCGGGCAGCGGCAGTGGCAATAGATAGCCAAGTCGGCGCCAGGCATCGCTGGCCACCCAGAGCAACTCGCCGCCCCAGGCTGCGCCATCGCTGCCAAGGCCCACGCCGTCCAGCGCCAGGCCGAGTACCGGGCCGTCGAGGCCATGTTCGGCCATCAGCGCGGCAATGTGCGCGTGGTGATGCTGCACGGCTACAGCGGGCACGTTGAGTTTTTCCGCCAGCGTCACCGCCAGTTGCGAGCTATAGAAATCCGGGTGCAAGTCATGGGCGATGGCTTGCGGCGTGACTTCAGCGCACGCCAACAGAGCGTCCAACGACGCCGCCAGGTCCAGGCAGCTTTGCGGGTCGCCCAAGTCACCGTGGAGTGGCGACCACAGCACCTGATCGCCCTGCAACAGGCAGGCGGTGTTCTTCAGCCACGCGCCACAGGCCAGCACCGGCGGCCAGACCTGCGCGCCAGGCAGTTTTTCGCTACGCATGCGGGGCCTCCACCTGAGCTTTGAGACGGGCCAGTTCAGCTTCCAGCTCGGCGATGCGCGCGGCGCGTCGGTCAACCGCGGGGGCGCCGGCCAGCAACCAGTCGAGCCAGGCATCCAGCCCGGTGCCGTCGCGGGCGCTGAGCTGGATGATCTGGATCTGCGGGTTGACCTGTCGCGCATAGTCCAGGCAGCGCTGCACGTCGAAATCCAGGTGCGGCAACAGGTCGATCTTGTTGAGGATCATCAGGCGCGCTGCGGCGAACATGTCCGGGTACTTGAGGGGTTTGTCTTCGCCCTCGGTCACCGACAGGATCGCCACTTTGCCCGCCTCGCCCAGATCCCAGAGCGCGGGGCAGACCAGATTGCCGACGTTCTCGATGAACAGCATGCCGGCCGGCTCACCGCCGTCATGGGCGTGATGGCTGTGTTGATGCTGTTGAGTCTGTACGTGGGCGTGCGGCTGCTGATCAACGTGGCTATGCATAGGCGACTGATGCGTGTGACCGGCCGCGTGCAGCGCGTCGTGCAGCGGCAGGCGGCTGTAGGCTTCGGTGATCATCCGGGCATCGAGGTGGCAGCCTTTGCCGGTGTTGATCTGGATCGCGGGTACGCCGGTTTCGCGGATGCGCTCGGCGTCGTGACGGGTTTGCTGATCGCCCTCGATCACCGCCAGCGGCAAGTCGGCGCGGCGTTGGCGCAGGGCCATGAGGGTGCTGCACAACAGGGTGGTCTTGCCGGAACCGGGGCTGGACACCAGATTGAGGGCCAGTACGCCGTGGGCGGTGAAGTTTTCCCGGTTACGCGCGGCGTGCCGGTCGTTTTCGCCGAGGATGTCTTGCTCCAGGCGGATGGTGCGGGCCTGGCTCATGCCGGGCACTGAAACCCGCGCCTGACCCGCGCCGTAATGCAGGTCGCCGGTAGCGTCGACCTGCACATCGCTATCGGTGGCCGGAGCTTCGGTCTTGTCGTGTGAATGCCCGGTTCCGCAACCGCAGACGACGCACATGGTGTACCTCCAAAATCAAACGATTAATGATCCTCGACCTGCAGGTCGAGGATGCGCAATTCAGTCCCGCCGGTGGGTTGCAGCCAAAAGCCGCCGCATTGCGGGCAGCCGGCACCGCGCTCGATCAGCGGCACGCTGATGGCGCAATCCAGGCACCAGGCCTGGCCCGGGGGTTGTTCAATGTCGATTTGCGCGCCGGCCAGCAAGGTGCCGGGCGCCAGTGCTTCAAGGGCGAAACGCAGCGCCTCGATTTCAACGCCGGCCAGCTTGCCGGCCTCCAGGCGCAGGCGGCTGACCCGCACGAACGGATCGCGCCTGGCCGCCGCCTCGACGGCGCTGAGAATGCCGCCCGCCAGACTCACTTCATGCATGAATAATGTCCTCGCTCGGTACGGCTTCAAGCTCAAGGGTGAAGCCGATGCACGGGTCGAAAGCCGCGATCAACAGCTCAGCGCGACGTCGCGTGGCCGGATCGCCGGCTGACATCGTCGCCAAACCCTGGGCCAGCGCGCCGTGGGGATGAAGGTTCCATTCGGTCGGCGCGATGACCTGATAGTCGCGGATCAACACACCGGCATTCATTCGCTCCAGACAGACCCGGTGCAACAACAGGCCGCGCGACGTTTCGCTCCAGGCCAACGCCTCGTCGGGCCCCAGCGCCAATGCGCCGAGTGCCAAGCCAGCGGGCTGTGGCAGCGAGAGCCGCGCCAGTTCGGCGAGGCGCGCGCCCAGACGCAGCCAGACGCTGGCGTAGCGTTGTGGGTCGGCCTCACGCGCGCGGGTCCAACTGCCCGTCTCACAGGGTAGCCCGAAGGCCACCGGATGCAACGCAAAATCGCTGGCCTCTCGCAGTTGGGCGGCCACCACCTGCAGCGCTTGGGTGTTGCCGGCCAGCGACAGGGCATACACCGGCAGTTGCAGGGCGTGGGCATCCTCGCGGCAATCGGCCAGGGCGTGCGCCAGCCAATGATCGCTGCGCTGGCTCCACTCATCGAGCGCGCTGAACGGCTCGGCGTCCCATCGTTCAAGCCATTGCGCCACCGATTCGCCCAACCAGGCGGACATCGCCTGTTGCGGGGCGTGTTCCCAGGCATGCAGTTGGCTGAGATCGGGGCGCACCGACGGGTTACCCAGCAACCGCGGCCATTCGAGCAGCATACGCCGCACATGCTCGCGGCGGGTTTCGGCCTCCAGCATGCGCTGGGTGTTGGGGTCGATGGGGGTTTCGCCATGCAGTGCGGTGTCGACGGCCAACGCTGCGGTCAAGCGGTGCGCTTGCCCGCACAGGCTATAGAGCAACGGCAAGTGGTGCGCGGCGGTCTGTGGCGGCTGGCCGCGCAACAAGGTGGCGGCCAGCGCCGGACGCCCGCCGACAATGGCGGGCTGCTGGCCGGGACGCACCCGCAATGAGCCGCCGAGCCGTGCCAAGCCTGCCATGGCGATCATTGCGCCCCCCCGGACACGCGTCCGAACAGCAAGCCACGGCGGCTGATGGCCGGGCGTTCCGGTGCGCGTTCGGGCGCGTCCCGCAACAGCGCCAGCACCTGCTCGGCGGTTTGCCGGGCCGCGTCCTGATCGGCGAATTCAAACATCGGTGAAAACAGCGAACAGCTCTCGTAGCCACCGATGCCTTCACCGTCTGCGCCAATGAAGGTCAGGCACTGCCCGCCAAATTGATGTTCGCCTGACGCCCCCTGGGCCAGGAGTGTGCCGCGGTTCTCCGGCAGCCAGATCAGGTTCATGAACCAAGGGGTGATCAGAACACCCAGCACCCCGGTTGCCGCGTTTTCCCCGGCGATTTGCGCGCTGAAGCCCACCGCCTCGACCGCCAGCTGTTGATTGAGAAACGGCAACCCGCGCATGCGTGTCTCGGCGATGCCCTGGAAGTGCGCGCACAGGGTTTGTGCCTGTTGCGCCGGGCCGTCTTGGCGCTCAGACAGGTTCATCGATCACCATGAACTGCTCGGCATCGCCATCGCAATTCGGGCAACGCCAATGCTCCGGCAATGCGGAGAACGGCGTACCCGGCTCAATCTGCCAGACCGGGTCGCCGTCGCGCGGGTCATACACCCACCAGCAGATTTTGCATTCCAGGCGGGTGGCGTCGCTGATCCGGGCGTTGTCGCCACCGTAGCTGCCTTCGAAGCCGGTTTTTTCGTTCATCGTGACCTCACTGCCCTTCAAACCACTGGATAACGTCTTCGAAGCGCTCCAGTGAGTCGGCCAGGTCTTCGGGGGCGGCGCAGATCACTTCCGGCAGGTCGGTGATTTCGATGGTGTCGAGGATTTGCGCATCCTGTGAGTTGAAGTACGTGATGCGCCAGCAGTTCTGTATCCGGGTCGCGCTGATCAGGCAATTGCCATAGCCACGGGCCAAGGCGCGCACCGGGCCGGCGGGCAAGTAGGCGTCGAGGAAGGCGATGTCCTGCTCGGACAACGGCAGCAAGGTCAGGTTGATGACATGCACCTGATCGCCGGGTTGCCAGTGTTGGCTGCGGTCTTGTACCTCGGTCAGGATCGCCGGGGCGTTCATGACGCCAAGCGGCAACGCTGACGACAAGTCGAAATCCGCCGGTCGGGCCGCCGCGCGGGCATTGCCGCGCAGTTGCGAAGGCGCGGCGCCCACTTCGACGTGATCGTAGCCCTGGCCGTAGATGCGCCATACGCCGGCGAAGATCGATTCCTGGATACGCAACGACGGCTGCGCGGCAATGATCGCGCTGACCTCGCCTTCACCCAGCAATTGGTCGAGCAGCTTGCGGTCGCCTGTTTCCAGGCCACTGAGGTCGACGCTTTGCGTGGTCAGGCCGTTATTGCAGTCGCGCAGGCATTGCAGCAACGCTTGCAATGCGTGCCGCGCACCGGGCAGCGCCGCAAGCTCTTCAGGTTCGGGCAGCACCGGAATGCTATGGGTATACATGCCCTGAGGCATGCTGATGTATTCGAGCACGTCCTCATCGTCGGGTTGCGAGCCGGGGCCGATATCCACCACGGGGATGTAGTTCAGCGGATCGAACTCCACGGCGTGGCTTTGTGCATCGCGGTGATTGGCATCGTGGTTCATTGGCAACCTCCGGGGGCGCTGACCGGGGCACCGGCAAGCAATGGAATGCGCGCGTTGCTTTGGCTCACGGCAGCTTCCGCCAGGCGCAGGTATTCGTCCCAGTCGAGCATGCCGCTGAAGGTGCTGACGTAACCCGCATCGCGCAGCCACACCAGCGACGGCCAGCGGCGCACGGCAAAGCGCGCGGCGATGGCTTCTTCATCGGCGCGACCGACCACGCCCAGGCGCAGGCTCAATTGGTGGCGGCGCGCGATTTCCACGCGCAGTTCCGGCAACACCACGGCCACGTCCAGGCATTCGGGATGGCGTACCGGGTCACCGCACAGCAGCAACAGGCAGTCGCCCCCTTCGGCAAGCCAGGCATCGAGGTTGTCGGCGTCGATCCAGGTCGCGTCGAATTGCTCCACCAGCCGGCTGATCAAGGCCGGGATGGCGGGTGTCACGGGAATGGGCGCCATGAAAACAGCGGAGTCGCTCATGTGGGGTCCTTGACTGACGGTTGAGGTGGGGTGAGCGCGGCAGGCGCAAGGGGTGGCGACGCGTGGCCCAACAAGGCCGCCAGTTGCTCGGCGTTCATGGCCGAGGGCAGGCTGAAACCCGGCACGCTGTCGGGCTGCGGGGCCGTGCCGAACAGGGCCGCTTCGAGCAGGCGCAGGGTGGAGTCGATTTCGCTGGCGCGTTGGGCGTCGAGGCGTTCACGGGCGGCGTCGAGAAAGATCAACAGCCAGTCGCCGACCGCACACGGGCCGACCAGTGACAGGTCGATACGGCGCTCTTCGCCGTGGCGGTCGCGGCAGCGGGCGAAGCCCAACTCGGCCGCGATCACTTGCATGGGCAATCCGATGCACATATCAGGCGCGCCTGGCGAGGATGCGTTCGTCGCCGATCCGGCAGGCTTGCTGTTCGGACGGGCGTTCGTTTTCGTAGCGTTGCAGTTCGAGGTGCGGCAGGGTCACCGCCTCTTCACCCGCGAGTGGCGAGGCGCGCTTGTGCGGTGCCGCGCCCCAACTTTCGAGCACACGCAGCGCCTCATCCAGCGCACCTTCCATGGCGGCCCTGACGCTGGGGCGCAGGCTGCCGCCGTAGTCCATCATGTTTTCCGGCTGGCAACCGATCAACAGCACGCGTGTCGGGTAATGGCCGGTCAGTTGCGCGAGCATCAGCACCTCCTGAAAGCCGGTCTGGTGCAGGCTGAGCTTTTTGATGCCGAGGAATTTGGGGACATCGTCGTCGGCGATGAACTTCAGTTCGCCAGGCGCGAGGTTGTAATCCACGGCGTCGAAAATCAGCAGGTAATCGGCTTGCTGAACATGCTGGATCAAGTACAGGCCTTGCGTGCCGCCATCGATCAGCGCCACGTTGTCGGCGAACTCATAACGCTGTTGCAAGGCTTCGACGCAACGAACGCCGAAGCCTTCGTCGGCCCACAGGAGATTGCCGATACCCAGCACAGTGATCTGCGGCAGTGTCGGTTGGAGAGGACTCATGGCGGTTTCTACCAATGTGGTCATTTTTTAAAGGTCTTGTAGCCGGAAATCATTGCCCCGACCAAGCTCAGGCGCCCGTTGATTTCTTCGCGCACGGCGGCATAGATGTGGAACATGACGAATAGCACAATCACCCACATGCCCAAGTGATGCAGGACATGCACATTGTTGGATTGCCCCAGCAGCGGCAGTACCCAACCGAAGGTGCGTTCCTGCCAGGAGCCCATTTGCGCGCCTTCGCCATACAGCGCGAAGCCGGTCAGGATCATGAACAGCGAGGACAGCAAGAAGATGAAAAACATCGCGAAACGCGACAGCGGGTTGTGGCCGAACATCGGTTTTGGCGTCGGCCCGATGAACAGGTAGTAGCGCACCCAAGCGAGCATGTCGGCCCAGTAGACCTTGCTGGTCAGCGGCACCGAGAACAGTTCGCGGGCGTGATGATTGCCCACCAGCGCCCAATAGGCGCGCCCGATCATGGCGATGGTGAAAATGTACGCCGCGCTGAAATGCGCAAAGCGGATGTAGCCCATCACGAAATGGTCGCTGGCTTCGCCCGGTTGGGTCGCCAGCGGCGAACCGATCAGGTAGCCGGTGATGGCCAGCACCACAATGCAGGCGGCATTGATCCAGTGCCACAGGCGCACGGGCGCCTCGTACACGTATTCCGACGCGTCGAGGGGACTTTGAGTAGGTTGAGTCATAGCGTCACCTTTGGATGGGCAGGCGCCGTGGCGCCTGCCGAATGCAGCGTTGAACAATCGATCAACTGACCTTGACTGTGCTCAGCTCAGCGCCGTCCTCGCTCATCACGTGGGTGGCGCAGGCCATGCAAGGGTCGAAGGAATGCAGCGTGCGCAGGATTTCCACGGGCTGATCGGGGACGGCCACCGGCGTGTTCATCAGCGCGGCCTCGAAAGCACCGATCTGACCCTTGGCGTCACGCGGGCTGCCGTTCCAGGTGCTGGGCACGACGCACTGGTAGTTCTCGATCTTGCCGTTCTTGATCCGGATCCAGTGGCCGAGTGCGCCGCGTGGCGCGGCAACGATGCCGACCCCTTTGGCCTCGGCAGGCCAGGTGGACGGGTCCCATTTTTCGACGTTGGCGGTGGCACGGTCGCCGTTGCGGATGTTGGTCATCAACTCGTTCCAGTCGTCGACCATCATTTCTGCGCAGTACTCGGCTTCCAGGGCGCGGGTCAGCGTTCGGCCGATCGTGCTGGGCAACAGTTGCTTGGCGCTGAGGTTGGTTTCTGCCAGGCCCAGGGCTTTTGGCAAGTCGAGGTTGACGGCTCGCAGCGAACCTTCCAGTTGTTCCTTGACCCGCTGGCAATGCGGGTTGCCTTTGAGGGCATGGGCATAGCCCAGGATGTAACGCGCCAACGGCCCGACTTCCATGGCGTGGCCGCGCCAGCGCGGCGATTTGACCCACGAATATTTGGCGCTTTCGTCGACTTCTTCGATGTTGGTGCGGGTGCCCTTGGTCTTGGCGCCCAGCTCGTAGTTCGGCTCGGTGATGCCGTCCCACGGGTGCAGGCCCTTGTCGTTGTCCGGGTAGTTGTACCAGGAGTGGGTCACGAACTCTTGCACTTGCTCGGGATCACGCGCGTCGACAGGCAGGATTTCGTCCCAGTTACCGTTGAGGATCGCCCCGCCCGGCAATTGGTTGGTGCTGTCGTCGTAATTGACCTTGGCGTAGGTGCCGTAATCCATCACGTTGGTCGCCGACAAACCACCGCCGTGCAGCCAGCCTTTTTGCTTGTAGATAGTGCCAATGGCCAGCACGTCCGGCACATACACGTTGCGGCAGAAGGTCAGCGCTTCGTCGATGCGCGCCCGCACGAAGTTCAGGCGTTCCATATTCAACGGCGCACCGGCGGCCAGGTCGCCATCGATATTGATCGCGCAGGGCACGCCGCCGACCAGGTAGTTGGGGTGCGGGTTCTTGCCACCGAAGATGGTATGGATCTTCACCCACTCTTTCTGCAGGTCGAGGGCTTCAAGGTAATGGGTCACGGCCATCAGGTTGGCTTCAGGCGGCAGTTGGTAAGCCGGGTTGCCCCAGTAACCATTCATGAACGGCCCGAGCTGACCGCTTTCGACGAACTTCTTCAGACGGTTTTGCACGTCGCGGAAATAACCCGGTGAAGACAACGGGTGAGCCGGCGAAACGGTCTGCTGCAATTCCGAGGTGCGCTTGGGGTCAGCCTTGAGCGCAGACACCACGTCCACCCAGTCCAGTGCGTGCAGGTGATAGAAATGCACGGCGTGGTCATGGACTTGCAGGGTCTTGGCCATCATCTCGCGAATCAAGTGCGCGTTCGGCGGGATGCGAATGCCCAGCGCGTCCTCTACCGAGCGCACCGAGGCCAGCGCGTGGCAACCGGTGCAGACGCCGCAGATGCGCTCCACGAATGCCCAGGCGTCACGTGGGTCGCGGCCCTTGAGGATGACTTCGAGGCCGCGCCACATGGTGCCGGTGGAAACGGCGTTGCGGATAACGTTGTTGGCATCGAGGTTGACCTCGACGCGCATGTGGCCTTCGATACGGGTCACAGGGTCGACAACGATACGTCGGCCTGTGTTGTTGAGGTCGAAACCCTGAGTCGAATAGGTGCTCATTGGTGCTTATTCCTGTCTTGTCGCTGGGGCGTCGGGCGAGGTAGTGGGCGCTTTGCCGTTGCTGGCGCGTTTGAGGGCGGTGACGGCGGCGTGAGCAGTGATCGCTGCGCCGACGGTGACGCCGGCAACCAGGCCGATTTCGTCCGCGTTCGCTTCAACGCCAAACTGGTTGATACCGGTCAGGTGCTGATAGAACGAGCCCTTGTCCCAGAACCCCTCCTCCGAACAACCGATGCAGCCGTGGCCGGACTGAATCGGGAAGCTGGTGCCGCCATTCCAACGCACGGTCGAGCAGGCGTTGTAGGTGGTCGGGCCTTTGCAGCCGACTTTGTAAAGGCAGTAGCCCTTGCGCGCCGCGTCGTCGTCCCAGGACTCGACGAACTGACCGGCGTCGAAGTTCGGACGGCGGTAGCACTTGTCGTGAATGCGCTGGCTGTAGAACATTTTCGGCCGGCCCTGACGGTCCAGCTCAGGAATGCGGTCGAAGGTCAGCATGTAGGTGATCACCCCGGTCATGACTTCGGCGATCGGCGGGCAGCCCGGCACTTTGATGATCGGTTTGTCGGTGATGACCTTGTGAATCGGCACCGCCTGGGTCGGGTTCGGCTTGGCGGCCTGTACGCAGCCCCAACTGGCGCAGGAGCCCCAGGAAATGATCGCCTTGGCATCGCGTGAAACGCGCTTCAACTGCTCGACGAAGGGCTTGCCGCCAATGATGCAACTCATACCGTCCTGGTTCAGTGGCGGGTTGCCTTCGACGGCCAGGATGTAGTTGCCCTTGTACTTGGTCATGACCTCGTCAAGGATCGCCTCGGCCTGATGCCCGGCGGCGGCCATCAAGGTGTCGTCGTAATCCAGGGAGATCATCGACAGCACCACGTCCTTGGCCAGCGGATGCGCGGAGCGGATGAATGACTCCGAGCAACAGGTGCATTCCAGGCCGTGCAGCCAGAGGACTGGCGTGCGTGGCTTGTTCTCCATGGCCCAGGCGATTTTGGGCATGAATGCCGGGCCCAGCCCCAGCGACGTTGCGGTCAAGGAACAAAATTTGAGAAAGCTGCGGCGCGAGATGCCTTGTCTGCGCATCACCTCGTAAAACGTTTCCATTACTTTATTTCTCCTCCCCGAGAAGGTGCTTCAACGGGGGCTGCACTCGGTGTGTTGGAAATCTGTGCCCGACCAGGTGAGTCAGGCGCCATGCCGTCGGCTACAAAGGCCATCAGTTCTATGGGATGTTGAGGCTGCAGCCTGGGCATGATTGCGACGGCTGCTGGAAACATGCGGGTAACCCATGACGTTCAGTTATCTGGTAAGTACAAGACCTGTGCCATTTCGCCGCGGTGTAGATAAATTGCTTACTAATTAATTTATCTATCTGTTTTTAAAGGACTTTTACTTTTTTACCGAGCGCATTGAGACACCTTGTAACAAACCTCAACTGGAATGTTTGTTTCCACTATTTATGCAGCCTGGAAACCATATGTCCGGCTTGGCAAGTGGCTGGCGAGAGAACCTCGCCAGGCGCTGAAAGGAAGAGAAGGCTCAGGCGGGCGTCGCGTCCAGGCGGTCGTAGCCCTTGAAGCGGTAGAACAACACGGAAACGGCCCAGGTCAGGATGAATATCCCGACGATCAGGTAGCCGATCATGCCGAAGTTGTCGGTCAGCGCAGTGATGAAATCCCACACACCGCCGTGCAGATCCCAGCGCGCCGCGACCAGCCCGAGCACTTCCACCCCGCCCACCAGCAATGCCACCAACACCGACATGGACGTGATGGTCAGGTTGTAATAGAGCTTGCGTGCCGGGTTGACCAGTGCCCAGTGGTAAGCACCGGTCATCATCACGCTGTCGGCGGTGTCGACCAGCGCCATGCCGGCCGTGAAGAGCGCCGGGAACACCAGAATCGACCAGATCGGCAGGCTCTGCGAGGCTTGCACCGCAGCGATCCCCAGCAGGCCGATTTCCGTGGCGGTATCAAACCCCAGGCCGAACAGCAGGCCCAGCGGATACAGGTGCCAGGGACGGCTGATCAGGCGGAACAGCGGGCGCAACAGTCGGGCGATGGGGCCACCGCCGGTGAGTATCGCGTTCATTTCTTGCTCGCCGATCCGTTCGCCGCGCCGCACGCGGCCAAACGCCTGGTATACCGAGCGCAGGATGAGCAGGTTGATCAACGCCACCAGCAACAGGAAGGCGGCAGACACCGAGGTGCCAATCAGCCCGCCGAGGCCGTGAAAGGCTTCGATTTCGCTTTTGAACGCCGTGGCCGTCAGTGCGATGCCGAGCGAAGCCAGGATCACCACGGTGCTGTGCCCGAGCGAGAAAAACAGGCCGACACTCGCGGTTTGCCGGCCTTCCTGGATCAGCTTGCGGGTGGCGTTGTCGATGGCGGCGATGTGATCGGCATCCACGGCATGGCGCAGGCCGAAGCTGTAGGCCAGAAAGGCGGTGCCGAGCAACAGCGGATAGTCATGGAAGGCCGTGAAAGCCCAGGCCCAGGCCAGCAGGTTGGCAGCGACCAGGCCGGCAAAAATGGCCAGGACGCGATGTTTGAACGTCAAAGGCGCACGAGTCGGTGAAACAGGATGCAAGGGCATGCGAACTCCAGAAAGATGGGTTCAAGTATGAAGAAACGAAAAAACCTCATACAAACCCTGTGCCAGTTTGCGTGCCGAGTGCCATTCAGGCGTGGTCAGGCGCTCGCAGAACATGGCGGCTGGACAATGACTGTCCAGCCGAGCCGGTAACTGGACAATGAGCTTCCAGCGCCGCTGCCGGATTATCGGCTCAGGCGGGCCCGGCTTCGGGCAGCGTCACGGTGAACTGCGCACCGCCCTCGGGGTGATTGGCGGCCACCATCCGACCGCCACAGCGTTCGATGATGCCGTAGCTGATCGACAGGCCCAGGCCCGTGCCTTTGCCCACGGACTTGGTGCTGAAGAACGGGTCGAACACCTGGCTCAGGTGTTTCTCTGCGATGCCCGCACCGTTGTCGCGTAAACGCAGGGTGACCCAGCCCGGCTCCTGGGTCACCTCGATCCAGACTGTCGGCAAGGCCTGGTTGGCCGCTTGCGCCGCATCGTAGGCGTTCTGCATCAGGTTCATCAGCACTTGCAGCAATTGCCCGGCATTGCCGCGCACCGGCGGTGTGTCAACGGCCTGCCAATGCACCTGCAGATCGGGCGCGACGCCACGGCAGACCCAGTGGATGGCGCGCTCGATGACGTCATTGAGGTCGACCTCGCCCAGCGCTTCACGATCCACCGCCGAGAAGCGCTTCAGGGCGCTGACGATGTCGGCGGTGCGTTGCGCGCCTTCCATGCTGCCCTCGATCAACGACGGCAAATCGCTCAGCAGCGGATCGATGCGTAGCTGTTGGCGCAAGGCTTGAAGACTGGCGTGCGACTCGCCGCCGTGGACCGCTTGCAGGTACTGCTGCAGGCGTTTGCCATAGCTGTCGAGCACATGCGCGTTGGCCAGCACGAAGCTGATGGGGTTGTTCAGTTCGTGGGCGACACCAGCCACCAGGCGCCCCAGCGAGGCCATTTTTTCCGCGTGCAACAGTTGCTGTTGAGTGCGCTTGAGCGCCTCGTGGGCCTCGTGCAGTTGGCGATACGCGTGCTGGAGTTCGCCCAGCGGTCGCCCCACCAGCACGTGCCCGATAAAGCGTCCATTGCCCGTGCTGCGCACGGTGCAACTGACGTCCACGGGCACCGGCGCGCCGTGGACATCCTTGAAGTTGACCTCCAGCGAGGCGCTGGCGTTGGGATGGCGCAGGCTGGCGAGGGTCTGGCGCAACTGGGTTTCACTGTGGGGGTCGGCCAACAAGACATAGGCCGGGCTGCCGGACAATGACTGTTCATCACGGCCGACCAGCGTGCGCAGCGCGCTGTTGCTCTCCTCGATGCGCCCTTGCGGGTCGCAGGCCAGCAACACGTCGGACATCGACGACAGCAACCCGGCGATAAACTGCTGCGACTGCTCCAGTTCGACGTTCTTCTCTTCCAGGGCGATTTCGTCTTGCACCAGCTTGGAATAGACCTCGTCCATCCTCGCGATGACTTCGATCCAGGCGTCTTCGTCGAGGCTGCCGGGTGGCGGTTTACGGGCCATGGTCGTCAGCTTTTAGGGTGCAGATGCAGGTGACTGTGGGCCTGCTCGTGGCTCGCACCCTGCTCCACCGGGATCAGGTTCAGCGAGCCATGACGCACGCCGCGTTCGGCGCACACGCGATGGGCAAAATCGCGCACTTCATCGGACGAGCCCTTGAGCATCAGGCTTTCCAGGCAGTTGTCGTGATCCAGATGCACATGCTGGCTGGCAATGGTCAGGTGATGATGCGCGTGCTGCAGGTCCATCACCCGTTCGGTGAGGGTGCGCGAATGGTGATCGTAAACGAAGCTCAGGTTGGCCACGCAATGCGGCGCCTGGCCTTGTTCCAGGCGCGCCTGTTCGATATGCCGCCGCAAAATGTCGCGCATGGCCTCGGAACGGTTGTGGTAACCCTGGTCGCGAATCAGCGCGTCCAGTTCCTCAGCGAGGCCACGGTCCAGGGAAATGGTCAGGCGTTCCATGGGATTTCCTTTTCAATGCACCGTGCAAACCATGCACGGGTCAAAAGAACGAACGATATGTTGCACCGCTACCGGGCTTTTTTCGCCGGGTAACACGGGAGCACCCTGCAAGGCTTGTTCCAATGCCCCGGGCTGGCCCTGGGCATCGCGTGGCGAGAAGTTCCAGGTGGTCGGGGCGATGATCTGGTAGCGGGAGATTTTCCCGTGCTCCACCTCCAGCCAATGCCCCAGTGCGCCACGCGCCGCTTCGGTCAGGCCGACCGCGCGGCCTTTGTCGGGTAATGCTGCGGCGCGGTAATACGGCTCGCCGGGGCGCAGGGCGATCAACCAGCTTTCCATCAGCGGCACCACCTGCGCCAACTCCAGCAAACGCGCGAGCAGGCGGGTATAAACCGTTGCCGAACAGCGTGCCACGGCATCGCGCAGCAGCGCTTGGCCGGCAATCAACTGGCGTGCAATGGCGCCGGTTTCCAGCACCGCGCCGGCCAGGCGCGGGGCTTTGTTCCAGGTATACGCGTCGGGTTTTTCCATCAACGGCTGGGTTTGCCCATCGGCCGGGTGGCGCGGGCCGCCAGCGTCGTCGAGCCAGGCATGCGCGCTGTCTTCGCGGATATCGTCCAGGTCCAGCGCTTGTACACACTGGGTGACGCCATTCCACAGGCCGCGCGGGAACACCATCGAGCCATCGGCTCGCGGATACGCCCCGTAGGAAAGATACAGCCCCGGCCCCGGCCCCAGATGCTCAAGCCCGGTGTCCAGGGCGATCTGCAGAAATTGGCGGAAATCGCCCTGCCCCGGCGCTTCGGCGTGCCATGCCCATAGCTGGTTTTCGCTGGTGAAACCATTGATACGCTCCAGCGGCGCGGCGAACAGCTCGCTTTCCAGAAACTGCCGGAACTCGCGAACGCGGGTCAGCAGGCGCAGGCGCTCGGCGGCATCGATGGCGCGGGTCGAGCCACCCGGTTGGATCGAGCCGGTGTGCGGCCACTTGCCGCCCAGTGTGCCGATCAAATCCAGCCAGCGTTTACGCGCAGAAATGGCCAGGCGCTGCTGGCTGCCCTGAAGCGGGGTAAAGCGCGCCACCGCGTCTGGATACCAAGGGCGCTCGGCGTACACCGGGCGCACGAAATCCGGCATGAAAAACAGGTAGAAATGGCTCAAGTGATCGGCGAGGTTTTCGGTGGCGGCCATCAGGTTGATTGCCAGCAGGCCGTTGTCCGGCGGCTGTACGCCGGCCAGCCCGGCCAGGGCGCGGGCGGCGGCGATCGATTGCGACACCGAGCAGATTCCGCAGATGCGTGGCGCGTAGGTCAGCGCATCGAGCGGTGCGTGTTGCAGCAGGATTTGCTCGAAGCCACGGTACATGGTGGCGTTGACCCGTGCCGAACGCACATGGCCATCTTCCACGTCCAGCTGTACTTCCAGATCGCCTTCAACCCGATTGAATGGGCCGACCACCAAACGTGACATGCAAACTCCTAACGGCGGGGGGTGCGTACCGACGGCGCGATCAGCGGGTGATCGGACGTCGCATTCTGTTTGACGCGCTTGGGGGTGGCGGACTTGGACAGCGCCGACAGGGCGACGAACCAGGCCTTGGGCATGTCGATGGGCAAACCGATGGGAATGCCCGCCAGCTTCGGCGTGCGCTGAAAGGCGTGCCCCGGTTCTTCGAAGCCCGGGGCGGTGCAGTTGATGCAGGCAAACCCGCCACGGGTACACGAGCCCTCGCCGTTCCACAGGCGGGTATTGCAGTCGCCGTGGGCCTGGGTGCCTTTGCAGCCGAGGTTTTCCATCATGCAGCCCAGGTCCGAGGGCTTTTCCGCACTGGCTTTGTATTCGTAGAACTCATTGCGCGTGCAGCCCTGATGCACCAGTTGGTCGGCGTAGAAACGCGGACGCCCGATGACGTCCAGATCGGCCTCGGCGAACAGCCCGGCGGCCAGCGCCATCAAGGTGTCGGTCACCCAGCCGGGGTGCGTCGGGCAACCGGCCACGTTGATCACCGGCAAGCCGCGCAACGACCGATAATCGGCACCCAGCAGGCCGCCGCGATGCTCACCGTCAAATTGCAGGCCGCAGGCGTCGGTCGGGTTGCTGCCCGCAGCGGTGATGCCTCCGTAGGCCGCACAAGTGCCGATGCCCAAGGTGTATTGGGCCACCGCCGCGAGTTTGCGCACCCAGTCGATCATCGGCGCATCGGTGCCCGCCAGCATGTGAAAGCGCCCGGTGCCGTGCGGGCCGCGCAGCAATGAGCCTTCGATGCACAAGGCATCGAGCCGGGTGCGACCTTGCAGGCAGTCCTCCAGGATATCCAGCACCTGATCACCGCTTTCAAGGGACAGCGATGGATGCCAGAGCAACTCAATCCCCGCACTGCGCCACATCGCGAAAAAATCCTGGGTATCGGCGCACAGCAAGGACATGTTGCAACCGCCGCAACCGCCCGATTGCAGCCACAGCACTCGGAAGGGGGTGTTCATCGGGCTTCCTCCAGGCCAAGACGGCGCAATTTCTGGCGCAGGCCCACGCGCGACAAGCCCAGTTCACGGGCCGCATGGGTTTTGTTCCAGCGGTGACGCAGCAGCGATTCCTTGAGTATGGTCGCTTCGATAGCGTCCAGTTGTTCTTGCAACGTGCCCGTGGGAGGCGACAGGCGTATGTCGTTGGTGTTGCGTCCCTGGCCCTGCATGACGCGCCAGGAAAACGAATGAGCACCGATTTGCGAGCCTTCCGACAACGCAGCGGCGCGGTAGATTTCGTTGCGCAACTCGCGAATATTACCGGGCCATGGGTAACCGATCAGGCTCGCCAGGGCGTCGTCGGCGAAGTGCAGGTTTGGCAGGTCCAGCTCCAGGCGGGCATCGTCGAGCAGCTTTTTGGCGATGGGCATCAGGTCGGCGGTGCGCTCGCGCAACGGCGGCAAGCCCAGGCTGACCGTGGACAGCCGGTAATAAAGGTCGCTGCGAAAACGTCCGGTGGCGACATCTTGCTCCAGGTCGCGATGGGTCGCCGCGATCACCCGCACATCGACCCGCACCGTGCTCGAGGCGCCGACCGGGCGCAGTTCGCCCTCTTGCAAGACGCGCAACAACTTGACCTGAAAAGCCGGCGAGGTGTCGCCGATTTCATCGAGTAGCAAGGTGCCGCCATTAGCACGCTGGAACAGCCCGATGTGATCCTGATGCGCGCCGGTGAAGGCGCCGCGCTTGTGCCCGAACAGCTCGGACTCCAGCAAGGTATCGGGCAGCGCCGCGCAGTTCTCCATGACAAAGGCATTACTCGCACGCGGGCTGGCGTAATGGATGGCGCGGGCCAGCAACTCTTTGCCCGTGCCCGATTCGCCCAGCAGCAGCACCGACAAATCATAGCGGGCGACCCGTGCGGCCAACTCACAGACCGCATCCAGCGGGCCGCCGGGGCTGCGCACGATGCGCGAGAAATCGAAGGTATCGCGTACCCGCTCCAGGGTTTCGCGGCTGCGGCGACGCAGCGCTGGCGTACCGGCGCGCAGTTCCAGGTCCAGTCGCTGCATATGGTTTTGCAACGATTGGCTCTCGACCGCATTGCGCACGGTGTTGAGCAGGTTTTCAGGCAGCCAGGGCTTGAGCAGGTACTGATAGATACCGGCCTGATTGACGCCCGCGATGATGTCTTCCGAATCGGTGTAGCCCGACAGCACGATGCGGACCACCCCCGGCCAGCGCTCGCGCACTTCCTTGAGAAATTCGATACCGCTGACATGGGGCATGCGCTGGTCGCAGAGGATCACCGCGACCACATGCTGTTCCAGCAGTTCGCGTGCTTGCCCGGCCGACTCGGCCAGCAGCACCTGGAATTCCTGATCGAGTACCCGGCGTAACGATTCGCGCGAACGCAGCTCATCGTCCACTACCAGGATCATGGGCAAGTCGGATTGCGAGTCGAATGGGGAGGTCATGAGTCAGCGAAAGGCCGATTATTGAAGTTCATTGCAACATTATGTTGCTGCAAGTCATGGCGTCGATGGTAGCACGGTGCCAAAAGCAGACGAGGGTTTTCCTTCGGGGGAGGCCGCTACGGGATGTGTTTTAAACAGCGTCTTGCTCCGCCGGGTTATGCCGCCCCCGGCCTAGAAGTTCGCCGGCGTATTCGCGCTGATGATTTCCGCCTCATCCTGCCCGATATTGCGGAACCTGTGGGGCAAGGTGGTGGGGAAGTAATAACCATCCCCCGGGTTCAATACGCTGACCTGGCCATCGACAGTGAGTTCGACGGTGCCACGGGTGACGAGGCCGCACTCCTCGCCTTCGACATGCACGATCGGCTCTTCGCCAGAACTGGCGCCGGGTGCGTACTGCTCGCGCAGAAAGCGCATCTGGCGACTGGGGATCGGCGCGCCCACCAGCAGCAGGCGCAGGCCGTCGCGACCCAGGTCGGGCTGTTCGTTGGCGCGGAAGACGTATTGGTGTTCGCGTGGCGGCTGGTCGAAGGTGAAAAAGTCCGCCAGGGACATGGGGATGCTTTCCAGCAGCTTTTTCAGGGAACTGACGGAGGGACTGACGCGATTCTGTTCGATCAGGGAAATGGTGGCGTTGGTCACGCCGCTACGACGGGCCAGCTCGCGCTGGGAGAGTTTGTAGCTTTCGCGAACGAGTTTGAGTCGGGTGCCCGTGTCCATAGCTGCCTTATATAAGGGGGGATTGTCGTGATGTTTATTGGTTGCGATAGCGCTGCAGGAGCTGGGGCGAGCGCGGGCAGGCAATGTTGCGAAATTCGCCGATTACCCGACCCGGAAACCTGAAAGGCGGCTATTAAATCACGTTTGCGGGTGGAGCTGTAGCGCTGCTGAATATGCCTGCATGCGCAAAAAAAGCAAGCCCGCGGCCGCGGCCGAAGGCGGCGTGGGCCGGGGGCTCGCGGCGTGCGTGTGGCTGACCGGTCAAATACCGAGTCGGTCGCGCAGGGCGTAGTAGGCGGCGCCCATGGCCGTCAGCGGGGCCTGGAAGGTGCGGCCGCCGAACATCGGCATGTGCGGCAGCGAGGCGAAGGCGTCGAAGCGTTCGGCGTCACCGCGGATCACTTCGCTGATCAGCTTGCCCGCGAGGTGCGAACAGGTGACGCCGTGGCCGCTATACCCTTGCATGTAGTAGGCGTTCTTTTCGATACGGCCGAATTGCGGCATGCGCGACATCGTCAGCAGGAAGTTGCCGGTCCAGCGGTAGTCGATCTTGACGTTTTTCAACTGCGGGAAGGTCTTGAGGATCTTCGGCCGGATCAGTTGTTCGATGTCGTCCGGCTCGCGGGCGCCGTAGACCACGCCGCCGCCGTACAGCAAACGGTTGTCAGCGGTCAGACGGTAATAGTCGAGCAGGTAGTTGCAGTCTTCGACGCAGTAATTGTGGGTAATCAGGCTGCGTGCCACTGCCTCCGACAGCGGCTCGGTGACCACGATCTGCGAGCCGCAGGGCATGCTTTTGCGCGTCACCCGAGGGTCGAGATTCTGCGGCAGGTAGGCGTTGCCGGCGATCAGCAGGTACTTGGCGCGAACCACACCCTTGGCTGTGCGTACCACGTTGGGTTCGCCGTAGGTGATTTCCTCGGCCGCCGATTGTTCGAAGATCTTGCCGCCCAGGCCGATAATCGCGCTGGCTTCGCCCAGGGCCAGGTTCAGCGGATGGACGTGGCCGCCCTGCTTGTCCAGCAGGCCGCCGATGTAATTTTCACAGCCCACTTCGTTTGCCATGTCTTTGGCGTCGAGCAGTTGCAGGTTGCGGTTGCCATAGCGCTCCCAACTGCTTTTCTGTTCGACCAGGCCCTTGAGCTGTTTTTTGTTCAACGCGGCGAAGATCCCGCCCGGGCGGTAGTCGCACTGGATGTCGTAGTGCTGGATGCGCTGGCGAATGATCTCGGCGCCTTCGAACATCATGCTGCCGAGGATTTCGGCGCTCTTTTCGCCGTAGCGCTGCTCGATGACATCCACATCACGGCTGTAGGAATTGACCAGTTGCCCGCCGTTGCGCCCGCTGGCGCCAAAGCCGACCTTGGCCGCTTCGAGCACGGTGACGCTGTAGCCGGCTTCCGCCAGGAACAGCGCCGACGACAGGCCAGTGTAGCCGGCGCCGATGACACAGACATCACACTCGACCAACTCTTCAAGCACAGGGAAGTCGCCGGTGTGGTTGCGGGTCGCGGCGTAATAGCTGTTTACATGGGGTTGCATGGTTAGGACTCCCTGGCGACTGGCCGGCACGCGCCGGCAATCGCCGTTGTTATTTGGGCTTAGAGCTTGATCCAGGTGGCTTTGAGCTCGGTGTACTTGTCAAAGGCGTGCAGCGACTTGTCGCGGCCATTGCCCGACTGTTTAAAGCCGCCGAACGGCGCGGTCATGTCGCCGCCGTCGTACTGGTTGACCCACACGCTGCCGGCACGCAGGCCCCGGGCAAAGCGGTGGGCGCGGCTGAGGTCGGCGGTCCACACTGCGGCGGCCAGGCCGAAGATGCTGTCGTTGGCGATCGACAGCGCTTCTTCTTCGGTGTCGAAGCTGATCAGCGACAACACCGGGCCGAAGATTTCTTCGCGGGCGATGGTCATGGCATTGGTCACGCCGTCGAAAACCGTCGGCTCCACGTACTGGCCACCGGTGTCTTGCAGGGTGCGCTGGCCGCCAACCAAGAGTTGGGCGCCCTGCTCCTTGCCGATCTCGATGTAGCGCAACACGTTGTCCAGTTGCCGCTGATCGACCACTGCACCGACCTTGGTCGCCGGGTCCAGTGGATGCCCCGGCTTCCAGGCCTGGAACGCCTCCACCAGCAGCGCAATGAAGGGCTCGCGGATCGACCGTTGCACCAGCAGGCGCGACCCGGCCACGCAGACTTCGCCCTGGTTGAAGGCAATCGCTGCAGCCGCAGCGGCGGCGGCAGCGCGCAAGTCCGGGGCATCGGCGAACACCACATTGGGGCTCTTGCCACCGGCCTCCAGCCACACCCGTTTCATATTGCTCTGGCCGGAATACACCAGCAGTTGCTTGGCCACCGCGGTAGAACCGGTAAAGGCCAGCACATCCACATCCCTATGCAAGGCCAGCGCCTTGCCGACGGTGTGACCGTAGCCCGGCAGCACGTTGAACACGCCTGCGGGAATGCCGGCTTCGAGGGCCAGCTGGGCCAGGCGAATGGCGGTCAGCGGCGACTTTTCCGAAGGTTTAAGGATGAACGAGTTACCCGCCGCCAGGGCCGGCGCGAACTTCCAACTGGCCATGATCATCGGGAAGTTCCACGGCACGATGGCCGCGACCACGCCGCAGGGTTCGCGGGTGATCAGGCCCAACTGGTCGTGGGGCGTGGGCGCCACTTCGTCGTAGAGCTTGTCGATGGCCTCGGCACTCCAGCGGATCGCGTTGGCGGTGGCCGGTACGTCGATGGCCATGGAGTCGCCGATCGGCTTGCCCATGTCGAGGGTTTCCAGGAGCGCCAGTTCTTCCTGGTGTTCGAGGACCAGATCGGCGAAACGGATCAGCACGCGCTTGCGCGCCGCCGGGGCCTGCAAGCGCCAGATCCCGGACTCGAACGCCCGGCGTGCAGCGATTACCGCGGCGTCGGCGTCGGCCTCATCGGTGCTGGCGACCGTGGCCAGAAAACGCCCGTCCACCGGGCTGATGCTGTCAAAGGTTTCGCCGCTGGCGGCCCAACGGTATTCGCCGTCGATAAAGGCCCGGCCTTCAAGGTTCAGGGACTGGAAGTACTGCTCCCAGTCGTTGCGATGCTTGGTCATAGGGTGTGCTCAACGCAAAAAGTGGGAGGGCCGTCAGACCGTGTGCAGGTACCAGTTGTACTCAAGGTCGGAGATCGAGTTTTCGAACTCGGCCAGTTCGCTTTCCTTGCACGCGACAAACACGTCGATGTACAGCGGGTCGATGTACCGGGCCATGACCTCGCTGTCGTCCAGCTCGCGCAGGGCGTCGCGCAGGTTGTTGGGCAGGCTCTGTTCGTTCTGCTCGTAGGAGTTGCCTTCGACCGGCGCCCCCGGCTCGATCTTGTTGGTCAGGCCGTGGTGGATACCAGCCAATACCGAGGCCATCAGCAGATAAGGGTTGGCGTCGGCACCGGCCACCCGGTGCTCGATACGCACGGCATCCGCCGCGCCGGTCGGCACGCGCACGGCCACGGTGCGGTTGTCGATGCCCCAGCTCGGCGAGTTCGGCACATAGAACTGCGCACCGAAGCGGCGGTAGGAGTTGACGTTCGGGCAGAGGAACGCCATCTGCGCCGGCAGGGTTTCCAGCACACCGCCGATGGCGTGACGCAGGGCGTCGTTGGTCTCGGGGTCTTCGCTGGCGAAGATGTTGTTGCCCTGCTTGTCGAGGATCGAGATGTGTACATGCAAGCCATTACCGGCCTGGCCCGGGTAGGGCTTGGCCATAAAGGTGGTGTCCATCTCGTGGTCGTAGGCGATGTTTTTCACCAGGCGCTTGAGCAGTACCGCGTAGTCGCAGGCTTTGATCGGGTCGCTGACATGGTGCAGGTTGACCTCGAACTGCGCCGGGGCGCTTTCCTTGACGATGGCGTCGGCAGGGATGCCCTGCTCTTTCGCGCCTTCGAGGATGTCCTGCAGGCAATCGACGTATTCGTCGAGGTCATCGATCAGGTAGACCTGGGTCGAATGCGGGCGCTTGCCGGAGATTGGCGAGCGCGGCGCTTGCGGACGGCCGTTCACGTTGTCCTGGTCGATCAGGTAGAACTCCAGCTCGAACGCGGCGCAAATGGTCAGGCCCAATTCGTCGAACTTGCTCACCACCTGGCGCAGCACTTCCCGTGGGTCGGCGAAGAACGGCTGGCCCTCGAGTTCATGCATGGTCATCAACAGCTGCGCGGTGGGACGCTTCTGCCAGGGCTCGATGCTCAGGGTGTCGGGGATCGGGTAGCAGATGCGGTCGGAGTCGCCGATATCCAGGCCCAGGCCAGTGCTTTCCACGGTGGAGCCATTGATGTCCAGGGCAAACAACGACGCGGGGAGGTTGATGCCTTTTTCATACACCTTATGCAAGGCGGTGCGTTCGATACGCTTGCCGCGCACCACGCCATTCATGTCTGCAATCAGCAGATCGACGTACAGGACCTCCGGGTGTTTTTTCAGAAAGGCGTTGGCTTCGTTGAGCTGAACGGTACGCAGTGGGACCGACATGATGCACCTATGTGTTAATTATTATGTTCAAAGCTGTTTCGTAGCAGCAGTCAATCCGAAAGCCAAAGTGAAGTCAATAGCGAGAACAGGCACCACACGTTAATTATATTGGTAGCTATAGCACCAAAACTGGGCGCCAACCCAACCAATCAACACAAACATACTCACGAGCGTTTAGAATTTTTTACATTGAAGTTGTTAATTAAAATCAACAGAGATAAGCTCTGGAAAAACTCGTTCCAGCGTGAATTTCGAGGTGATAAAAATGGCACTCAAGCCATTGATCGGTGTTACAGCGTGCGTCAAAGAGATTGGCTTGCACCCCTACCATGTCAGCGGCGACAAGTATTTGCGTGCTGTCAGCGTCGCGGCCCTCGGGCTGCCGGTGATCATTCCTGCCCTGGCGGACCTCTGCGAGATCAAGGACCTGCTGCACTACGTCGACGGCCTGCTGTTCACCGGCTCGCCGTCCAATGTCGAACCCTTCCACTATCAAGGCGCTCCCAGCGCGCCGGGCACCGCCCATGACCCGCAACGCGACGCCACCACCCTGCCCCTGTTGCGGGCTGCGGTGGCGGCCGGCGTGCCAGTCCTCGGCATCTGCCGCGGCTTCCAGGAAATGAACGTGGCCTTTGGCGGCAGCCTGCACCAGAAGGTGCATGAACTGCCGGGCTTTATGGACCACCGCGAAGCCGACGACCCGCGCCTCGACGTCCAGTACGCCCCGGCGCACCCGGTGGCGATCCAGCCCGGCGGCGTGTTCGAGGCCATGGGCCTGGCCGGCGAGATCCAGGTCAACTCGATCCACAGTCAGGGCATCGACCGCCTGGGTGACGGCCTGCGGGTCGAGGCCCTGGCCCCGGATGGCCTGATCGAAGCCGTTTCCGTGGAGCACAGCCGGGCGTTTGCCTTTGGCGTGCAGTGGCACCCGGAATGGCAGGTCCTGTCGAACCCGGCCTACCTGAGTATTTTCCAGGCCTTTGGCGATGCCTGCCGGCAACGTGCCGCGCAGCGTCAGCGCCTTTGACACCAGGCGGCCCGCGCCGGGCCGCCAGCACTCGCTTTACCGATTGACACGCCCTGCCCACGCGGCGCGCGCACCTGTGTGCGCCTGCCGTGCGGCGTGAACGGCAATACCCGAACAACAACAAGCAAGGCCAGGCAGCCAGGACGGCGGTGCCGAATAAACCTGCATTGCACTGAGGGTGCAGGTTTGCAATCAACCTTATTACGTCAGGCCGTATTGGCCCGACGACCTGTTGGGAGTTTCACATGGCAAACGCCTCCAGCATTTATCGCAAGGCACTGGAAGGTCATCAGCAACCGCAAAAGGTGCTGGTGAAGATCGACCGCGTGACCAAGAAGTTCGACGAAACCGTGGCCGTGGACGATGTGTCCCTGGAGATCCACCAGGGCGAGATCTTCGCCCTGCTCGGCGGTTCGGGCTCGGGCAAATCCACCCTGCTGCGCATGCTCGCCGGTTTCGAACGGCCCACCGAAGGCCGCATCCTGCTGGATGGCGTGGACATCACCGAGATGCCGCCCTATGAGCGGCCGATCAACATGATGTTCCAGTCCTATGCCCTGTTCCCGCACATGACCGTGGCCCAGAACATCGCCTTCGGCCTCAAGCAGGACCGCCTGCCAGCCAGCGAGATCGAGGCGCGGGTCGAGGAAATGCTCAAGCTGGTCCACATGACCCAATACGCCCGGCGCAAACCCCACCAGCTCTCCGGCGGCCAGCGCCAGCGCGTGGCCCTCGCCCGTTCCCTGGCCAAACGCCCGAAACTGCTGTTGCTCGACGAACCCATGGGCGCCCTGGATAAAAAGCTGCGCTCGCAGATGCAACTGGAACTGGTGGAGATCATCGAACGCGTCGGCGTGACCTGCGTGATGGTGACCCACGACCAGGAAGAAGCCATGACCATGGCCCAGCGCATCGCCATCATGCACTTGGGCTGGATCGCCCAGATCGGCAGCCCGGTGGACGTTTACGAAGCGCCGGTGAGCCGCCTGGTCTGCGAGTTCGTCGGCAACGTCAACATCTTCGACACCCAGGTGGTCGACGACGCCGAAGGCCACGCGGTGCTCAAGTGCGCGGACCTGGATCGCAATATCTACGTCGGCTACGGCATCGCCACTTCGGTGGAAGACAAGTCGGTGACCTACGCCATCCGCCCGGAAAAGCTGCTGGTCACCACCCAAATGCCGACCTGCGCGCACAACTGGTCCAGCGGCAAGGTCCACGACATCGCCTACCTCGGCGGGCACTCAGTGTTTTACGTCGAGCTGCCCAGCGGCAAGATCGTCCAGTCGTTCATGGCCAACGCCGAACGCCGTGGCTCCCGACCGTCCTGGGGCGACACCGTGTACGTGTGGTGGGAAGACGACAGCGGCGTGGTACTGCGGGCATGAGTACATCGACCATGAGCACTTTCCATCAAGCGTTGATCCGTGTGCTGCCCAGCGGTCGCAAGCTGGTGATCGGCATTCCCTTCCTCTGGCTGTTCCTGTTTTTCATGCTGCCGTTTTTCCTGGTGATGAAGATCAGCTTCTCCGAAGCGACCGTCTCGATTCCGCCGTATTCGCAGATCTACGGCTTCGTCGACCAGAAACTCCAGGTGCTGCTGAACCTGGGTAACTACAGCCTACTGGGCGCCGACGAGTTGTACATCTCGGCCTACCTGGGCTCGCTGAAGATCGCCCTGCTCAGCACGCTGATGTGCCTGCTGATCGGTTTTCCCATGGCCTATGGGATTTCCAAGACCCGCAAGGAAATGCAAAACGTATTACTGCTGCTGATCATGATGCCGACCTGGACCGCGATCCTGATCCGCGTCTATGCCTGGATGGGCATCCTCAGCAATAACGGCCTGCTCAATGCGTTCCTGATGGGGTGCGGCCTGATATCGAGCCCGATTGAAATCCTCAACACCAACACGGCGGTCTACATCGGCGTGGTCTACGCCTACCTGCCGTTCATGGTGCTGCCGCTCTACGCCAACCTGGTCAAGCACGACCAGAGCCTGCTGGAAGCCGCCTCGGACCTGGGTTCGAGCAACTTCAACAACTTCTGGAAAATCACCGTGCCGCTGGCCAAGAACGGCATCGTCGCCGGCTGCATGCTGGTGTTCATTCCGGTGGTCGGCGAGTTCGTGATCCCGGAACTGCTGGGCGGCCCGGAGACCCTGATGATCGGCCGCGTGCTGTGGCAGGAGTTCTTCAACAACCGCGACTGGCCGGTGGCGTCCGCCCTGGCGGTGGTGATGCTGGCGATCCTGATTATTCCCATCGTGCTGTTCAACCGCAGCCAGGCCAAAGAAATGGAGGCACGGGCATGAAGCGTTTCAGTTTTTCGACCCTGATGCTGGTGCTCGGCTTGTTGTTCATCTACCTGCCGATGCTGATTCTGGTGATCTATTCGTTCAACGCCTCCAAGCTGGTGACGGTCTGGGGCGGCTGGTCGCTCAAGTGGTACCTGGGGCTGTTGGACAACACCCAACTGATGGGTTCGGTGGCCCGTTCCCTGGAGATTGCCTGCTACACCGCCGTGGCCGCCGTGGCCCTGGGCACCCTGGCCGCGTTCGTGCTGACCCGGGTCACCCGCTTCAAGGGCCGGACCCTGTTCGGTGGCCTGGTGACCGCGCCCCTGGTGATGCCGGAAGTGATCACCGGGCTGTCGCTGCTGCTGCTGTTCGTGGCGATGGCGCAGATGATCGGCTGGCCCATGGAACGCGGCCTGGTGACGATCTGGATCGCCCACACCACGTTCTGCGCCGCGTATGTCGCGGTGGTCGTCTCGGCACGCCTGCGCGAGCTGGACCTGTCCATAGAAGAAGCCGCCATGGACCTCGGCGCGCGGCCACTCAAGGTGTTTTTCCTGATCACCATCCCGATGATCGCGCCGTCGTTGGCAGCGGGCGGCATGATGTCGTTCGCCTTGTCCCTGGATGACTTGGTGCTCGCCAGTTTCGTCTCCGGGCCCGGCTCCACCACCCTGCCGATGGAGGTGTTCTCTGCCGTGCGCCTGGGGGTCAAGCCGGAGATCAACGCCGTGGCCAGCCTGATCCTGATGGCGGTGTCGCTGATGACGTTCATGGTCTGGTATTTCAGCCGCAAGGCCGAAGCCAACCGCAAGCGGGCGATCCAGGAAGCCATGGACCAGACCACCAGCGAAACCTGGCAGCCGCAACGCACGCCCGCGACGGCCTAGGCCGTCGTGTGTTACCCCAAATGAACCCCTGCGCACCTTCACTCGGCGCGCCCCGCTTCCGTTCCCGTCGCGCCTTACCACCGCGACCATTGCTGTGAACGGCTTCACCCGGCTCCCTCGGTCAGGGTGAACCCCTTGGCGCCTCCGGGCGCCTTTTTTGCGGCCCGAAAGAGTGCGCGGCACCTCGTGGGACCCGAATAAAAACGCGCTACCTACGATTAATGGCCTCCTGATGGGCATATTGCTGACGTTGTTATCGCGATTGCTGACTGTAGGGGTTCCAATCGCGGTATTGGGTCAACGCTTGCGCCTACCAGAAGGTGCTTGGAGCGTGCTCATCTGGGGCGGCCCGCGATGTGGTGGTTTCCCTGACGTATCTGGTGGTGGTTTTTTCTGTCCTGATCCAGGGCATGTCCATCGGTAAATGGGTCAAGCGAGTGATCCCATGTGCCGCAAGCAGAGACGCTGAATGAACCTTCGGCCATACAAAAGACTCCTTTAGGGATAATCAGCTCACCGCCTTTGTTTCCCTGAACCCTGGGGCCAGGGCCCTGCGTATTACTCACACAAGGTATAAAAAATGCTCGCACGCTGGCGCTGGGTGTTACATCAACTGACCAAACGGCTGTGGTTCAGGGCAAGCCTGTTTTCCTTGCTCGGCATTGCAACCGCGTTACTCGCCGTTGTCTTCAAGGACTACATTCCCGAATCATTGCCCGCCCGTATAGGCGCCGACGCCGTCGACAAGATCTTGGGCATCATTGCCTCAAGCATGCTCGCCGTGACCACCTTTTCGTTAAGCACGATGGTGACTGCCTACGGTGCGGCCAGCAGCGGCGTGACGCCTCGCGCCACCACGCTGGTGATGGAAGACACCACGACACAAAATGCCCTGGCCACCTTTATCGGCTCGTTCCTGTTCAGCCTGGTTGGAATTATTGCGCTGAGCACCGGCGCTTACGGTACACAAGGAAGGGTTTTGCTATTTGCGGTGACCCTCGCCGTGGTGATGCTGATTGTCTACACCCTTTTGCGCTGGATCGATCATTTGTCCAAGCTTGGCCGGGTGGGAGAAACCATTGACCGTGTCGAACAGGCGACCATTGACGCCATAACCAATCGACTCCAATGGCCGCATTTGGGTGCAGCCGCCTACCCTGGCGACTCGATGGTCCCGAACTCTGCGCTGATCATCACAAGTCTCCACACAGGGTATGTCCAGCACATCGACGTTCAGGCGTTAGGCGCCATCGCCAAAGCAGACGAGACACGCATTTTTCTGGAGGTCCTGCCAGGTAGCTTCGTGCATGTCGGCATGCCGCTCGCCCGAATCGTCAGTCTGAGCAAGCCGCGCGAGGGCGAACAGCAGTCGAGTAGCGAAAAAATCATCTCTACCCTGACTATCGGTGTACGTCGCACGTTTGAACACGACCCCCGGTTCGGCTTGTCGGTGCTGTCAGAGATTGCCTCCCGCGCCTTGTCGCCGGCCGTCAATGACCCCGGCACTGCCATTGACGTCATTGGGCGCGGCATCAGAAGCCTGACATGCTGGGGTAAACCCAAAGCACCCGCCGCGAAAATCGACACCGATTGCCAGCAGGTTTACCTGCGCGCATTGACAGTAGATGACCTGTTCGATGACTTCTTCGCACCGATTGCCAGGGATGGCGCGGGTTTGGTGGAAGTCGACCTGCGCATGATGAAGGCACTTGTGTGCCTCGCACAGATAAACCCGGCGATGTTCAGCAGCGCCTGTGCCAGGCACGCGGGCCTGCTGCTCAAGCACGCGAACAATGCGCTTGTGCTGGAAGAAGACCGGCACAAGCTCAGCGCGGTGGCGCGACCACTGCTGCGCTGACCCAGCCTATGGTTTGGCTTTTTGCGTGGCGGCGTCACTGCCCTCCGACTGCAAAAAGCCACGCGCCAACTGTTGATAGAGCTCAGGCCCCATCCTGGCACTGACTGCTTTGGCAATCAGCGCAACGGCCATCAGACTGATCACCATGCCATGGCTGTCGATCATCTCCATCACGATGATCGCGGACGTGATCGGCGATTGCGTGACAGCCGCCAGAAAGCCAACCATGCACAAGGCAATGATGGGCTGTGCCGCCAGAGCGAAGAACTCAGCGACGTTGGCTCCTACCGCAGCCCCTACCGCCAGAGACGGGGCAAAAATACCGCCCGGGATACCGGAAAAATAAGTCACTACCGTCGCGAGAAAACGCGTGATCGGCGCGTGCCAGGGCAGACCGATATCGGACACGATGATCTGGGATGTGATCCCGTAACCGCTGCCAAAGGACATCCCGCCACTGAGCCAACCGAGAATAGCCACGATCATCCCGCAGCCACCTGCGAACCAGACAGGGTGCATGCGGCGCCATTCCCAGACGAAAAATCGGCGATACCTCTGCGGCCACAGGAGCATCCGACTGAATAACCCTCCCATAAGGCCGCAGCCAATACCAATCGCCAGCACCGGGACAATGATATCGAGATTGACCTCTTGCACGTCGAAATGCCCGAAGTAGTTGTAGTTGCCCTGCAAAGCAATTGCGACTATCCCCGACAAGATGATCGTACTGAGCAAAACCCCGCTGGTACGGGTTTCCAACTTGCGCCCCAACTCCTCCACCGCAAAAGCCACGCCGGCCAAAGGCGTGTTGAACGCGGCGGCAATACCCGCTGCACCACCGGCCAGAATAAGATCTTCGGGGCGGATGATTCGAGCGTTAGGCAGATAACGGTGGAAGAAATGCATGATCGAGGCGGCGACTTGAACTGACGGGCCTTCACGCCCTGCTGAAAAACCACCGGTCAATGCCAGGGTACCTAGCCCTATCTTGGCAACAGCAAGGCGCAAGGACACCAACTTATCCACGGGCTTACCTTGGTGGGCCAACCGCGTAGCCGCAATGACCTGAGGAATACCGCTGCCTTGTGCCCCGACAAAAAAACGGGTGGTCATCCATACGACGAACATGCCGATCAAAGGCGTGTAGATAAACGGCAGCCAAGGCCGGTCGGCGGTTTGTTGAACGAACTGCATCAGCGCCAGGTCGGCCAGCCGGGCGAATAGCACAACCAGTAACCCGGCGAAGGTAGCAGCAGCCCAGAGCGTCACACGAGTACGCCATCGGATCGAGGCAAAGCGACGACGTATGAGTAATATCGGTTTGATCACCCGAGCGGATTCCCGTTGTCGAGGTTAATAAACCCCACAAAACAAGACTACCGGGTTAAACGGTCAGGTCCAGCCAGCAGAGACTAAAGGATTATAACCATCATCTTCTCCTGCGACCCACTCCACGTGCAGTTACCTTGGCAATCTGATGCAGGGTAGGACTGTCCGCTCGCCACTGTGCTGATCAATCAACTACAGTTGAATCGCTCTGAATAAAAACAAACAAAACGGAGAGATTCCCATGCGCGTAAAGAACCGCTTCACCTTGCTGGCCGCCGCCACAACCCTGGCACTCACCTGCACGGCCCAGGCGGCACCTGTGTTCATCAACATACTGACCGGAGGCACCAGCGGGGTGTATTACCCGATTGGGGTTGGCCTGTCGCAGATCTACAGTGAAGGCATACCCGACGTGAAGACCTCGGTGCAGGCCACTAAAGCGTCCGTGGAGAACCTGAACCTGCTGCAGTCCGGTCGAGGCGAGTTGGCACTGGCGCTGGGCGACTCTGTGGCGGATGCAAAGAACGGCGTCGAGGAAGCTGGCTTCAACGCACCGCTGACCAAATTGCGCGCGATTGCCGGAGCGTATCCCAACTACATTCAAATCGTCGCCAGCAAAGAGTCGGGAATCAAGACGCTCGCGGACCTTAAAGGCAAAACCCTCTCGGTCGGCGCACCGAAATCGGGCACCGAGTTGAACGCGCGAGCGATTTTAAAGGCGGCAGGCCTGACCTATGCAGACATGGGCAAGGTGCAATACCTGCCCTTTGCCGAGTCTGTCGAGTTAATCAAGAACCGGCAATTGGATGCGACGTTACAGTCGTCAGGACTGGGCATGGCGGCCATTCGCGACTTGTCATCGGTGATGCCGCTGAACTATGTCGCCATCCCCCCGGAAGTCGTGGCAAAAATCGACAACCCGGCCTATCACAGCGCGATGATTCCGGCCAATACGTATGACGGCCAGCCTGAAGCGGTGCCAACGGTTGCTATCGTCAACATTCTGGTGACCCGCTCGGATGTACCCGATGAGTTGGCGTACCAGATGACAAAACTGCTGTTCGAAAACTTGCCGCGCCTGGGTAACGCTCATTCGGCCGCCAAGGACATCACACTGGAAAACGCCACCAGGAACCTGCCGATTGCGCTTCATCCGGGCGCCGAACGCTACTACACCGAAAAAGGCGCGCTCTAGCGACGCAAGGCGCAGCGGCACAGTATCGCCGCGCCAACAGCCCGCCCTTTTTCCATGCAGTGAGGCAGGTAACTAATGAGTGAAGATCATCACGACATCTCTGCGAACCCGCGAGACTGGCCAAAAACGCTGTTTTACGTAGCGTTGTTATTTTCGATTTTTCAGATCGTCACGGCAGCGTTTTCTCCCTTTTCGAGCCAGGTATTGCGCGCGATACACGTCGGTTTCCTGCTGTGGGTGGTCTACCTCAGCTATCCGGCCTATGGCAACAAACGCCCTTGGCAGCCCTTGGCCTGGATACTCAGCCTCGCCGCCATTGCCACCGCCCTGTATCAATGGAGGTATGAGGCTGACCTGATCCAGCGTTCCGGGGATCTGACAACGGCGGACATGGTGATCGGCATTCTACTGGTGGTGCTCGTGTTCGAAGCCGCTCGACGAGTGATGGGCATTGCCCTGCCGGTCATTTGCGGCCTGTTCCTGGCTTATGGTCTGTTTGGCGAGTATTTGCCGGGCGATCTGGCCCATCGAGGTTATGGTTTCGACCAAATCATCAACCAACTGTCTTTTGGCACCGAAGGGCTGTACGGCACGCCAACCTATGTTTCAGCGACCTACATCTTCCTGTTTATCCTGTTCGGAGCGTTCCTCGAACAGGCCGGCATGATCAAACTGTTCACCGACTTTGCCATGGGCCTGTTCGGCCACAAACAGGGAGGGCCTGCCAAGGTTGCCGTTGCGTCGTCGGCACTGATGGGCACCATCACCGGTTCGGGCATCGCCAACGTGGTGACTACGGGGCAATTCACTATTCCACTGATGAAGCGCTTTGGTTATCGGGCCGCGTTTGCCGGAGGCGTGGAAGCAACCGCCAGCATGGGCAGTCAACTGATGCCGCCGGTGATGGGCGCAGTCGCCTTCATCATGGCTGAAACCATCAACGTACCATTCGTGGAGATTGCCAAGGCCGCGTTGATTCCCGCCATCCTCTACTTCGGTTCGGTCTTCTGGATGGTCCATCTGGAAGCCAAGCGATCCAACCTCAAGGGCCTGCCCAAGGATCAATGCCCCAGTGCATTGGGCGCCGTGAGGGAGAAGTGGTACCTGCTCATTCCGCTGCTGGTATTGGTCTACTTGCTGTTTTCCGGGCGCACGCCGCTGTTTTCCGGAATGGTCGGACTTGCACTCACGGCCATCGTGATTCTTGGCTCGGCGATCATCCTGAAAGTGCAAAGCTTCGGCTTGCGCTGCGCCTTCTGGATTGCGCTCGGCATCCTCTGTACCGGCTTTTTCCAACTGGGTATCGGCGTGATCTTTGCCGTCATTGCAGTGCTGGTGGGGGTCTGTGGGGTCATCAAAGGAGGGCACGAAACGCTGACCATCTGCCTGCACGCGTTGGTCGAAGGCGCTCGTCATGCTGTACCGGTGGGGATCGCGTGCGCGCTGGTGGGCATCATTATTGGTGTGGTTTCACTGACCGGCGTCGCCTCTACGTTTGCGGGTTATATCTTGGGCATTGGCCGAGACAACCTGCTGCTGTCACTGATACTCACAATGATCACGTGCCTGGTGCTGGGCATGGGGATTCCGACCATTCCCAACTACATCATCACCAGTTCGATCGCAGCCCCTGCCCTCCTCGAATTGGGCGTACCGCTGATTGTGTCGCACATGTTCGTGTTTTACTTCGGCATCCTCGCCGACCTGACTCCCCCTGTCGCCCTCGCCTGCTTTGCAGCGGCACCGATCGCTAAAGAGACCGGGTTCAAGATCAGCCTATGGGCGGTGCGAATAGCGCTGGCGGGCTTTGTCATACCGTTCATGGCGGTCTACAACCCAGCGTTGATGCTGCAAGGTGACAGTGTGTGGATGTCCGTCTACATGCTGCTCAAGACCCTATTCGCGGTCGGGTTATGGGGCATCGCATCCACTGGCTTTTGGCAGCGCAAGATGCCTCTATGGGAGCGTTTACTGAGTGTCGCTGCCGGGGCACTCCTCGTGGTGGCGTTACCGCTGACCGATGAACTGGGCTTCGCGCTGGGACTCTGTGTGATAGTCCAGCACGTCTGGCGGTCCCGCCGGGCCGCGCTAGCCAATCCATGATCGGCGTATGCCTGGGCTTGACCGGCGTGCTGTGGGCCCAGTTGTCGGTTTCACACTTCACGCTGGCATGGGATCACACCATTGAAAAGATCCGCTGGGAGGAAGACTACCGCGTGACCGAGCAAGGGCTGGTGCTGGAAGAGGCTCGTGTACGCGGTAACGGTGCAGGAATGGAAGTTCCCGACGGGGCGTGGCTGGAAAATGGCAGTTGGCATTACCGGCGCCAATTGCCGCCTTTGCAACCCTTGCGCCTGGGGCGCACACCGGAGGCAGGCGATTACCAGCTGTGCGTTGATGGCCAGTGTCACGCCCTGAGTCACTGGATTGGCGCGCCAACCGCTCGCCAGCCTTTTATTCAAATGTGGACGTGCAAGGCCGGATAAGTCATCACTATTCCCCCCTCATCTCAGTCAACCCGTTAGCCTGTTCGACGCCGAACATAAACTGGGGGGCGGCCATTGGTCGTCCTTGTGGACGCAGAGCAAGGCTATTGGTGGATACGCTGGTACTGCACGCTCAATGAAATCATCGAATAGCACTTGGGCCGCCTGTACAGGCGCGCGGGCACTTGTCGATACCGCACAGCAAATGCTGATTAGCGGCAAGGGCCAGGCGGGAGACGCAATGGGTGCTTCACGTCGCGACGGCCCTGGGTATTGACCGTCTACCTCGGCTCGAGCCCTGTGAACAGTGAATAATCAATATCTCCAAAATACCGGCGTGACGAGCACTAACACCGTCAGGATTTCCAGCCTTCCAAGCAGCATTCCTACGGTCAAGAGCCATTTTGCGGCATCCGGTAATGATGAGAAGTTACCGGCCGGCCCAATGATCGTGCCAAGCCCAGGCCCGACGTTACACACTGCCGTAGCCGCACCGCTCAACGCAGTTGTCCAATCCAGCCCAATGAGACTCAGGCCCAAGGCAATCGCGGCAATCGTGATGGAGAAGAAAAATGAGAAAGTCAAAAGCGAACGCAAGATCTCTTCGTCAATAGGGTGGCCGTTGTACTTTTTCTGAATCACGGCGCGAGGATGGATCAGTTGCTTCAAACTGCTCACCAATAGCGCGGCCGCCACTTGAAAACGGAAGATTTTAAGACCACCCGCCGTGGAACCTGAACACCCACCGACGAAGGTCAAATAGAAAAAGAGCAAAACGGCGAAACTGCCCCACAAGGTGTAATCGCCCACGGCGACGCCAGTGGTGGTGACAACCGAAGTCACATTTATTGCCACGATACGAAATGCTTCCCACCATCCGTAATCGCTGTGAAAACACAGCCAAGTACCTACCACCAGCCACGTGAAGACCAAGAACCCAATAAATCCGCGAACCTGGTGATCCTTCAGCAGCGCACGCCGATGGCCGCGCAATGTCGCGACATACAACGTAAAAGGCAGGCTACCCAGAATCATGATGACGACTGCCACCCAGTGAATGGCAGGCTGTGTCCAATGCCCTAGAGAAGCGTCCGACGTCGAGAAGCCGCCGGTAGAGATCAACGACATGGCGTGGTTGACGGCTTCAAACGGCGTCATCCCGGCAATCCAGAGCGCGAGCGTTCCGGCGCCAGTGAGTCCCAGATAAAGAAAAAGGATGTATTTGGCTGCTACATGGGAGCGCGGCGTCACTTTTTCCGACCAGTCTGAAGACTCAGTCTGGAAAAGACGCATGCCCCCTACTCGCAGTAGCGGAAGAATCGCCACGGCCATGCCGATAAAGCCGATCCCTCCCAGCCAGTGAAGCATTGATCGCCAGATCAACAGCCCAGGAGAGGCGGTGTCCAAACCACTCAACACCGTTGAGCCCGTGGTTGTGATGCCAGACATCGTTTCAAAAAAAGCATCGGTGTAACTGATGTGATGGATAAACACCATTGGCAACGCTGCGAAGGTACACACCACCACCCAACTGCCGGTGGTCAGCAGGTACATATCCCTTGGACGAAGTTGAGCCGTCTCTGGGCGCCCTCGCATGATCAGCAACAGACCGCAGATGAACGTAATCAAACTGGACCAAAGAAAGGCGGACAGGTCGTCGCTGCGCTCATAGACCACCAGCGTGATCATGGGGATGGCCATGCTTATAGCCAGCGTAATAAGAAAAAGACCTAAGACAAAGCCGATGAGCCGTATTGCCGCGAGGGACATAAGAAAAAACCTGCCAAATTAGCGCCGCGCAGTATCGGACTGCTAACATTTTTGAGCCCGTAAATTTTGCGTAAATTTTCTATGGACGATCAGTCGTTTCGCCAACCTTAGCCTATTCCAAAGACTGCGCGGTTAAGGCGGGTTGCCCCAGCACTTTTCTTCAAACCTGCAGACATTGCGTCCACATTGACGCGGGGGGCGCTTTCATAGGTTGTTCAGATCCATGGAAAGCGGCGGTACCTTTCTTAAATCACATCCTCTTCCGAGGCCTTCAGGTGGAACAGCCCCTTGACCTTGGTTTACAGTTTTTTTGCGATGGCCTGTGCTTCAAGCGTGGTGCCCTGCTCAGCCTTGGGGAACGGCATCGGCGTTCGGCGACAGGGCGTCAAAACCTGAAATCACGTCAAAGAGTTCCTCGTCGATGTCGGCTTGGCGCAAACAGTGATAGGTGGCGTCAAGGTCTTGCAACAGTTCACCGATGTTGCGGTCTGCGCGCTGCATCGCGGCAAGACGGCCAGTGTCCCTCTCTCACGCAGGTTGGCCACCGCCTTGGCCACTGCCGACGCTCGCTGGCCAATGGTGCAATACACACACAACACGTTCTTGTCGCGCTGATTAAAAATGGTAATGAGCGTGTGCCGGAGCAGCGTGGTAGCCAGGCCTGTTCAGGGCCGTCGGGCGAGCGACAGCAACAACCAATGGCACAGCTGCCGGCTGATTGAGTCTGGAGATGCCCCCCCGAGTTGGGGGCGCAGACGATGCCGAACCTCGCCCGGGAGCTCGGCGAGGACATGATTTTGTTGAGGCCCTGGTAGCTCCGACATATTCAGTAACCTTCTTTTTCGGCGCGATCTGAACACGGTGTGAGGCCCGTGAATTCAATGGCCGCGCAACGCCTAAACGTCTGCTCTGCTCCACAATTGCACAGCCCCGAGTTAGCGGCCTGACAGGCTATAGAGTAGCCCCTTGAGTAGTACTACAGCGCCGTTGTCAGGGGGCCATTGCATACCGGGAGCTGGTGGGAAAGGCTCCCGATCGAGCTCCGTAGGTGTCGTGCAGGAGCAGAAGGTTCGGAAACTACTTATTAGTGGATCTTTGCAGTGATGCCCGAACATCTAGTTGTAAATTTTTGCCTAGACTGACTGCTTGACCGCATAACGAATACACGTCAGAACATCGACTGTACAAAACTAAAAAAACAAAAGGAATTCCCCGAAATGTTCAAATCCTTCTGCAAGGCACTTGCCTGCACGTTTGCTCTAGGGAGCATGAGTGCAGTCATGGCAGCTGATCCAATCATCATCAAGTTCTCACACGTCGTCGCCGACCACACGCCAAAGGGGCAAGGCGCGCTGCTGTTCAAGAAACTGGTAGAGGAACGCCTGCCCGGCAAGGTCAAGGTCGAGGTCTATTCCAACTCATCGTTGTTTGGTGATGGCAAAGAGATGGAAGCCCTTTTGCTGGGGGATGTGCAGTTAATTGCGCCGTCACTGGCCAAGTTCGAACAGTACACAAAGACCGTCCAGCTGTACGATCTGCCCTTTCTGTTTGATGACATTGCTGCGGTTGACCGCTTCCAGATGAGCCCACAGGGCCAAGGGCTGCTCAAGTCCATGGAGAGTAAAAACATCACCGGCCTGGCCTATTGGCACAATGGGATGAAGCAGTTGTCCGCCAACAAACCGCTGCGTGTTCCTGGTGACGCCCGGGGCCTGAAATTTCGGGTGCAGGCCTCTGCCGTGCTTGAGGAGCAGTTCAAGGCCTTGCGGGCCAACCCGCGCAAGATGAGCTTTGCCGAGGTGTATCAGGGCTTGCAAACCGGTGTGGTCAACGGTGCAGAAAACCCTTACTCGAACATCTACAGCCAGAAAATGCATGAGGTGCAGAAATACATCACCGAATCCAATCATGGTGTGCTCGATTACATGCTGATCACCAACACCAAGTTCTGGAATGGCCTGCCGCCAGACATTCGCAGTGAACTGGACAAGATTATTGTGCAGGTGACCGCGCAGGTTAACAAAGATGCCGAGCAGCTCAATCAGGACGCCAAGCAAAGCATCATCGCCGCCAAAACCACCGAAATCATCACCCTGACACCTGAACAGCGCGAACAATGGCGCGTCGCGATGAAACCCGTCTGGAAAAAATTCGAAGCAGATATCGGCCCTGAGCTGATCACCGCAGCCGAAGCCGCCAACAAGGCTCAATGACCGGGAGGCAGGTGTTGCCGACGTGGTAGCACCTGCCAGTCATTACCATACGGGAGATGCCATTCATGCAGGCCTTTCGGCGCATCTGGGAACACTTCGAGGAAGGCTTCATTGTCTTCCTTTTGGCCGCCATGACATTGGTAACGTTCGTCTACGTCATTCTCAACAACCTCTATACGCTGTTCTACAAACTTGCCGACAACTGGGAAGGCGCCAGCGACTTATTGTTCGCCCTCGGCGATCGCGTCATGAGCATGGCTCAAGCCATGACCTGGAGCACCTCACTGACCAAGGCGCTGTTTGGCTGGCTGATCTTCTTCGGCCTGTCCTACGGCGTGCGCACGGCCGGGCATATCGGCGTTGATGCGCTGGTGAAGCTGGTCAGTAAACCCGTCCAGCGGCTCATTGGGATGTTGGCCTGTCTCTGCTGCCTGCTCTATGCCGGGCTATTCAGTGTGGCCAGCTTCGAGTGGATTCATACCCTGATGTCAGCAGGAATAGGCGCCGAGGATCTGGGGCACTACGGGATCATGCAGTGGCACATAGGGCTGATTGTCCCTGTGGGTTTTGCATTGGTGTTCATCCGTTTCGCTGAAATTTTCGTGCGTATCCTGCTGCACCGCCAAACCGGCCTTGGCCTGGCCGATGAGGCTGCGGACGTGATGAAACTGACCGAACACGAGGACGACAAGTCATGACCATTGCCTTCCTGTTCGCGACACTGTTCGCCTTGATGTTCATTGGCGTGCCCATCGCCATTTCCTTGGGCCTGGCGGGTTCGCTGACCATTGTATTTTTCAGCCCCGACTCGGTACGTTCCCTGGCGATAAAGCTGTTTGAAACGTCAGAGCACTACACCCTGCTAGCGATTCCGTTTTTCTTGCTTGCAGGCGCCTTCATGACCACCGGCGGCGTCGCACGCCGGCTGATCGATTTTGCCAACGCCTGCGTCGGCCATATTCGTGGGGGGCTTGCCATCGCCGCCGTATTGGCCTGCATGCTGTTTGCAGCCCTGTCCGGCTCCAGCCCTGCAACGGTTGCAGCAGTAGGCTCGATCGCCATTGCCGGCATGGTGCGCTCCGGGTATCCGCAGGCATTCGGCGCGGGAATCGTCTGTAACGCGGGCACTCTGGGCATCCTGATACCGCCCTCGATCGTGATGGTGGTCTATGCCGCCGCCACCGAGACGTCCGTCGGCAAGCTGTTCATGGCCGGCGTCATACCTGGCCTATTGCTGGGTATAGCGCTGATGGTGGCGATCTACATCGTCGCGGTTAAGAAAAACTTACCGGCCATGCCGCGCGCAACCCTGCGTGAGTTTCTGAGCGCCGCGCGCAAAGCCATCTGGGGCTTGCTGCTGATGTTGATCATCCTGGGTGGCATTTACAGCGGGATGTTCACACCGACAGAAGCCGCTGCCGTTGCCGCCGTGTATTCGGCGTTCATCGCCTTGTTCGTCTACAAGGATCTGACGTTTCGCGAGACACCCAAAGTGCTGCTGGACTCTGCCAAGTTGAGCATCATGCTGATGTTCATCATTGCCAACGCCATGCTCTTTGCTCACGTATTGACCACCGAGCAATTACCCCAGCAGATCACAGCCTGGGTGATCGAGGCAGGACTGACACCAGTGACCTTCCTGCTGGTAGTGAACATCGTCTTGTTGGTGGCCGGCGCCTTTATGGAGCCCTCGGCCATTATCCTGATCCTGGCGCCGATCCTTTTTCCGATTGCCATGAAACTGGGTATCGACCCGATTCACCTTGGCATCATCATGGTGGTCAATCTGGAGATCGGCTTGATCACGCCGCCGGTCGGCCTGAACTTGTTCGTGACGTCCGCCGTGACGGGGATGTCGGTGCCGGCCACCATAAAGGCGGCCATGCCCTGGCTGATGCTCTTGCTGCTGTTCCTGATACTAATTACCTATGTACCTTGGATATCCCTGGCCCTGCCCAACTGGCTGGGCATGAATTAATGACCACGCTTGCGGACACTTGAGGGTTGCTGCCGGTGAAACCGGTAGTGTTAAGGCGCCAATCGTTGGCAGTGCAAAAGACTACCCGCTCGCCCGTTGAAACGGCGATTGGCACGGGCATGCTGGCCCAGGCCAGGGCTTGAAACAGGCACGCGAACAGGCAGACCAGAAGGCCGAGGGTGGGCCGAGCGTGCGGTGGGTGCCTGTTGGAAAGCATGCAAGAATCCCTGCAATTGTTATGTCGTCAGCAATGCCCGTGGACAGGACATATTCCGTGCTTCAACCGTTAATCTGCAGAGCCCGCAACCGTTGGTTGAGGCTCGAACGCACATTGAAGGAGCGCCAGGAACCTTGCGATTCCCGGCGCTCAGTAACGCGACCCAAACCCTGCCAAGGGAAAATGTCGTGTCGACGCAGAATCTAGCATGCCCGTGCGCGCCACCTGACCTGCGACAAACCACCACAGACAGCGCCTCATTGCACAATCAAGAACCACGCCTTGGCGCTCTGCCCTCCTGACTGTGGCGGGCTGTCGCACCGGCCTCCTCGCTCAACGCCAACAACCGCAGTGCCGAGCCCCATGAACCTGGCTCATGAACGCCAAACCGGCACGCGGGCGAGTGAGGACCGGGACATCAGGCAAAAAAAAGCCCTCTGGGAAGAGGGCCTGGCAACCGGCACATGAACGGGTTCAAATGCCGCGCTTCGAGCTACCGTGGAAGTGTCTGCCTCCGCTCAAAGCCTGCACACTTTATGAGCACAGTCTCAGGGCAACAACTGCGACAATCGGCCACACCTCGTGCGCTGATCGGCACGATCCGCGGTGCTGGCGGCGCGAGTGATCAATGCTGATCAGGTGTGGTGTTTTGTCGCAGCCCACTGGCGCCCTCCTGGGTCAACAGTGCGTCAAGGAATCGGCAGCCAGCGGCGAAATCCCACACCGCCCTTGCCGGTCAACGGGCACCAGGCAAAGTCCCAGGGCACGGGCGGAAACTCCTCCAGATCAGCTTCAAGCCCGGGCACCGGACGAGGTGCCTGCTTCCAATCGAACACCATTTGCGGCGCGCCCTGCCAGGCCAACACCAGCCCCCGAGCCTGGCTGTCATCGCTATTGATCCAGCGTGCCGCCGCAGCGCACATAAACGACTCGATGTGCTCTTCGTTGATCCGCGCCTGATACTTGGAGCCCAGTAGCCAGCGGCATATGCTCAGGTAATAGGTCCAGTTCAACGGCGGATGATTGCGATAGGCCCAGGTCATGAAGCCACGAAAGATATTCAGGCCATCGGGCGGATCGAGTTTGAGCAAGCCGGGGCACACATCGAACAAGGTGTGCCAGTAAGGCAGCAGTCGGGCATCCAGGTGTACGAAACTGCGCGCATTACCTGGGTAATCCGGAAACGGCAGCAGGAAGTCCGCTTGATTACGCAGACGCGAGGTTTTGCTGACCAATCGCGAAGCCCCCGATGGAACGGCTAGCGCGCGCATGGCGACCTCCGGCCGATCGGCGCAGTTGCGGATTTTGCGTGTTTTCTTGCGTAAACGGTCGCCGCCAATCCTGACAGTAGCCGGCGATGGAGGCGTGCAAATACATGAGCCATTTTGTGCTCCTTCCCGTGTCACCTTTAACCGTGGAGCCCCCCGCGACGCCTGACGAACCTGGGTCGACAGGCACAAGGGGGCTTAGACAAACGCGGTCATGCGCAAAGTGCGGGGGAAGCTCTGGGGTTGGCCGAGGGCCAGGAATAACGTGGGGGCGCCTTGCAGCGCTGTTCGCGGTCAGGCCGGCGTACCTGCGCGATCCGCAGCAACCAGCCCAGACAGAACAGCAAGGCGATGCTCAAGGTCACGGACGAGCAGATCGGACAAGCAAAACTCCCGGCCCAGCCACTGGCGGACAGATCGGCGAGGTCTGTTTTCGAGGTCGGCGCGGAACTGCCCTGGGAGGAGCAGAACTGCCCGCCGACGCCATTGAGCGTCAGGCCCGTCACCTGTCCGTGAGCCAAACCGCAGGCGAACACATTGAACAGGACGCAGAAATACAGCGTCCAGGCAATGAGCGAGCGGTCTGAGCGGGTCAGTTTCATGGCGGCGACTCTAACACCGAACAGCCAGTCGGTTGAAGCGCGACCAATGTCGCCTCACAGGTTCAAACAGCGAGCCTTCAAAGCCTGAGCTGCTCGACCTGCCCTTCCAGCACCCGTGCCAACTGCCGCAACGCGTCGCTGGAATCACGCGTGCTGACGCTGGACGCGCCGCTGACCGTCACCAGCGTATGGATGCGCGCCAGGGTGCGGCTGATTTCATCCGCCGTCACCGCCTGCTGCTCGGCCGCACTGGCGATCTGCAAGGTCATGTCGCTGACGGTCGCGGCCGACTGGGTGATCCGCTTCAAGGCGTCGCCCGCCCGCGCCGAGATCTCGACCGGCACACGTGCCGTTTCGACGTTTGCGACGATGCGCTCCAGCGCCCCACGGGCGCCTGACTGCACCTGCTCGATGATCTGCTTGATCTCCACCGTGGAGGCCTGCGTGCGCTGAGCCAAGGTACGGACCTCATCGGCGACCACCGCAAACCCCCGCCCATACTCGCCCGCCCGCGCGGCTTCGATTGCCGCATTGAGCGCCAGCAGGTTGGTCTGCTCGGCAATCGCGCTGATCACATCCAGCACACTGCCGACTCGGCTGGAGTCAGCCTCCAGTTGCTTGACCAGTGCATGGGTGCCGAACAGCGCTTCGACCAATTGCTGGATAGCGTCGATGGTCGACTGAACGATGTGCTGCCCATCGCTGGCCTGCCCTTCGGCCAGCCGCGTGGCATCTGCCGCCACGGCGGCGTTGCGTGCGACATCCTGCACGGTGGCGACCATTTCATTCATGGCGGTGACCAGGCTGTCGGTTTCCAACAGTTGGTGATCGAGGCTGGTCTGGGTAGCCGCTGTGACCTCGCCGAGGTCGTCACTCAGGCGCAACACCTGCCCGCTGGCCACTGCCGTGCCTCGACTGACTTCGTGGGCGGCATGGATCAAGCAGTTGACACTGCGTGACAGTTGCGTGAGTTCGTCATTGCCAACGGCGGGCAGCCGTATCGTCAGGTCGGTTTGCCCGCTGACCGCGGCCCCCAGCACCTCGACCGTCTCACGCAGCGGCCGGGTAATGCTGCGGATGATCATCCAGGCAAACAGCATCAACCCGAACAGCACCACGGCGCTGATCCATGCCGGCGCCACCAACACGCGGTTGACGACCCGTTGCACATCGCTGGGGTAGATGCCGCTCGCCACCACCCAGCCCCAGGGCTTGAACAGGCGCGCCTCAGACAGCTTGTATTCGGCCGGCGCGCCATTGGCACGGGGAAAGTAGTAATCCACCAACACCCGCCCCTGCTCGCGCGCGCCCTCCACGAACTGGCGGGAAAACGGCTTGCCGTTCTGGTCCTTGAAGTCGCCCAGCGCCTTGCCCACCAACGCCGGCGCCGTCGGGTGCATGATCATCCGATAGTCCAGGTCGAGGATCAGCAAATAGTTATCGCCCAGGTAGCGCAGGGTTCCGACCACCTCGGCGGCCTGGCGCTGGGCCAACGCCAGGCTCATGTGGCCGTTTTCCACTTGCCCGGCGTAGTACGCAAGGATCGAATTGGCGGTGTTCAGCGCGGTGTCGACGCCCGCCATTTTTTCTTCGAGCAACGAGCGCTGCAGCAACAGGCCCAGCCAGATGGCCAGACAAATGATCAACACGCCCAGGCCAACCACCAACGCGCCAATACGCGTCGTGATGCGCCATTTTCTAAGATTCAGCACGCAAGCCTCTCAGGATTCTTGTTGTTGGGCAGGCAAGCAAACCGGCGGCCTCGGGGAGCCGCCTGATTCACCTGGCCTGGGGGCACGCACGCAAAAAACGCGCACGGTCAGGCTCTAGACGAAGGCGTCGGCATAGAAGTCGGCCGCCTCCAGTTGCCGCAATTCGACGTAGTCGCGCCGCGCTGAATCAACCACGATCGGCGCGCCACAGGCATACACTTCAAACCCCTTGAGGCTCTGGAAGTCGCTCAGCACCTGGCGGTGGACGAAGCCGGTCGCGCCCTGCCAATCACAGGCCGGGGTAGGATCGGACAGCACCGGGGTGTAGCGCAGCCACGGCAACTGCGCCTCCCAGGCCAGCAACTGTTCATGCCGATACAGATCCTCACGGCGCCGGCCGCCCCAGTACAGGTAAACCGGACGCCGGTTGTGCCCCTGTTCGCGCAGCTGTTCGAGCAAGGCCTGGATCGGCGCAAAACCGGTGCCGCTGGCCAGGAAGATCATCGGCCGCTCGCTGTCGCGCAGGTAGAACGAGCCGAACGGGCCTTCCATGCGCAGGATGGCCTTGGGTTGCAAGGCGTTGAACACATGCCCGCTGAACACCCCGCCGGGCATGTGTCGAATGTGCAGCTCCAACTGGTTGTCCCGTGGGGTGTGGGTCGCCATCGAATAGCTGCGCCGGCTGCCATCCTTGAGCAACACCTGCACGTACTGGCCCGGGAAATAAGTAAACCCGGCGCCCGGGGCGAGTGTCAGCCGCAGCACTGCAACGTCACTGCTGACCTTGTCGAGGCTGGCCACACGCACGCCCATCTGCTGGATGCCGATACCGCGCAACGCCGTCACTTCCGGCGCCTCGATCACCAGGTCAGAGCGCGCCGTGGCGCAGCAAAACAACGCCAACCCCCGCGCCCGCTCGGCCGCGCTGAGTACCTCCAGCGGGCTGTCGCCGTGCTCCACTTCACCGCTGAGCACCTGGCCCTTGCAACTGCCGCACGTGCCGGTGCGGCAGCTGTGCTTGAGCATCAGGCCGTCGGCCAGCGCCGCGTCCAGCACGGTTTGTTCAGGCAGTAGCGGACAACTCAGGCCGACCGGAAGAATCTGCAGTTGATAGCTCATGCGCGCCTCCTCAGTGTGTGTGCTTGCCAGCGGCCAACAGGTCCAGCGCGACGTCGACGATCATGTCTTCCTGGCCGCCGACCATGCGGCGTTTGCCCAGCTCGACGAGGATGTCCACGGTCTTCAAACCGTACTTGGCCGCAGCGATTTCGGCATGGCGCAG